>JBAUKK010000209.1:0-14009 GCA_049577645.1 Candidatus Deferrimicrobiaceae bacterium | reverse complement strand
TTTCGGTACCACTTCTCTGCCTCGGCGTAGTCCTGCTGCACGCCTAGGCCGTTGTCGTACATGATGCCAAGGTTGAACTGGGCTTCTCGGATTCCCTGTTGTGCCAATGGCTTGAAAAGTCGATATGCTTCCTTGAAATCACGACGTTCATAAGCGGCAACAGCATCATCAAATGGCCCCCCGAACGCTGTAACAGCCATTGAAGTAGAGAACAGGAGGGTGAGCAAACCGACCATCAGATAGAGATACTTCCCTTTGCGTCCCCGCACCTTGACGGCCACCTATCTCACCTCCCCCTCTGGAAGTGATTGGGATTCAGTTCGAGTGTATCCCGTGGGTGGGATGCCCTTCAATCAAGATTCCGGCAGGCAAGCCCACATGGGCAGTGGATGGCTTTTGACGTATCTTCTCATAGTCTCTCCGGCCCTCGGGCCACCCCCCCCCAAGCTTTCCCGTACCATCGCCTCCGTGGTCGTCTTTGAGTACACTAACCGGAGGGTGGCTCGGGACTTGTCTCTTCAAGGTCGCTTTCCTGTTGTTCATCCTTGCGGCTCTCATCGAGACGTTCCTGGTTTATTCGATGGGTGGAGGTGCCCTCAGGCGAAAACGGGAGGTAGACGTAGCGATGAAGGGGGGAGGAGGAATGGACGACAGGACGGGCATGTGGAAAGGAAAACCGGATGCTTCAGCCTGTTGTCGGGCGGCGCCTCGCGACGTCCTGGTCGACGATATCGGCTTTCAAGTCATCGAAATAGGTCACGTTATTCGGCTTGCACCAAAGGCCAAACGCCCCCGCTTCTTCGAAGGTCTTGTCCTCGTGCGCGAACAGTCTCTCTCCATTGAAATGCGCCGTGAAAGTGTTGCCTCTGGCCGTGAGTTGGAGTTCGTGCCACTGGCCCGTGGGAACGTCGATATCTTTTCCGGCGAGAGTGGACCGTTTACCGTTCTCCACTTTGTAGAACCGCACACGCGTCTCGTGGGGGACGGAGCGTAGGAGGTAATAATTGTCCGGATCCATGAACCGGACAACAATCCCCGCGCCATCATGGACGGCCCCTTCAATTGATGCAGGAGGGGGGACCGGGAAGAGACGGACGGTAAGCCTCAGATCCCTGGCTTTCGAGTCCTTTACCCAAGCAACCGGGAAGACGCCATCAGGATCCTCCTCCCAGAAACCCACATGGGCGAGGACTGCGTTCCCTTCGACCTTTTGTACGCTCCACTCGGTTTTCTGCCACTCTCCCGTCATGCCTGCTTGAAATTCTTTCGGCAATGCGCCCTCTGGAGTTCCGTCGAACGTATAGCTTACGGAATGATGGTGCTGTTCCCCTGCGTGCGCCAGTAAGGCCACCGAGGACTCATGTTGCTCTCCGTCAATCTCATTCGGCACCCACGTGACGCAGGCCAAGAGGATGACCCCAGGCAACAGAAGGCATGCGTTAATCCGGACGTCCATCGCGACCTCGCTTTCGTTCGATTTTCCAGGGCGTGGCCCGACGCTCAGCCTGCGGGGCCTGCAGGATCACCTTTGGGCAGCCGCACGCTTCAACTTGTAATTTGCCGCCTTCCGTGGATTCATCCGTAATCCGGAACTCCGCCTGACCGACAATCAAACCGTTCCTTGATGGATTTGTTGTAATGCCTCCCGAACGAGCCGGCTGAACGAAAAGCGTCCCACGCATCGAGGAGCATCCGGCAGTAGTGATAATACGTTCCCTTCAACCCAATGACCATGTGCGATTTCGATTCGTTATACCATGCACCAGTCACGAAAGCACTCCGAGAGGTATCGAGGTGCTCGAAGCGCGGATATGCTAAATCCACCGGCCTCGTTCGATACTTGATTCCTGCTTGACGCCCATCTATTCCACCTCCTTCTTCGGCCTCCACTCCCATGCCAGCTGGTTCGCTTCGGCGATCTGCTCCGGGGTCATCTTGGAGGCGACGATATCTCGCTCCTTTACAACCACCTCTCTCGCTTCCGCTGGTACGTGTAGCTGCGAAGCCGCCAGGTTGAACCACATATGCGCAAGAATATGGTCCTGCGGACCTCCTCGACCGACCTTGTACAAGAGGCCGAGGTTGTGCTGGGCTTCGGCATGTCCCTGCCCGGCGGCCCTTCGGAACCACTTCGCCGCCCCGGTGTAGTCCTGCGGAAAGCCCTGGCCATTGAAGTACATGGTGGCAAGGATGCACTGGGCATGAGCATCGCCCTGCTCGGCAAGTGGTTTGATAATTCGATACGCTTTCTCGTAATCTCCTCGTTCAATAGAGGCAATGGCATCCTTGACGCCCATCTATCTCGCCGCCTCCTTTACAACCGTTATTTCCGCACCTCTTTCCAGCGAAGACGAGAGGGCCTTGTTGACCACATCCTGAAAGTCCTTCAACGTGCACGGCTTCTGGAGGATGAAATCCACTCCGGACTCCCGAATCCGCGCATCGTCCTGCTGGATCGCCCACCCGCTGATCAGGATGACCGGGACGTGGGGGCTCTGTTTTTTCACCATTTCCGCCACCTGCCATCCCGATATCCCGGGCATGCTCAAGTCCGTTACGACCAGGGCGAACGGCCCCTGGTCCAGAAGCGGCAGCATCTCTTTTCCGTTAGCGGCAAGGACTGCCTTGTGTCCCATATCGTCAAGATACACATTGAACAACTCCCGGTTGATGTCATTATCTTCCACGACGAGGATCTTCGCCGGTCCGCTCTCTCCCTCTTGCGCAACGTTTTCGGAAGGTTGGTCTCCGATCGTCCCGCCGGCGACCGGAAGGCGCAAGAGGAACGAGGCCCCCATGCCTTCCTCGCTGCTGACATTGATGTTTCCCCCATGCCGGGCAACGATCCCGTAAATGATGCTGGTTCCCAGCCCATACCCGTTGTCTTTGGTGGTGAAGAACGGCTGAAACAGCTTTTCCTTGACCTCCGTGCTCATCCCGTCCCCGGTATCGGCCACCTCCAGCCCGATGGAATTTCCCGCCAGGAATGTCTTCAGGTTCAGTTCGCCCCCTTTGGGCATCGCATCCACGGCGTTGAAGATGAGGTTGCTGACCACCAGGGTAAGATCGGCGGTGTTCCCCTGAATCGAGGGAATCTGTCCCCGTTCGAATCGCACATCCACGCGGACCCCTCTTGTTTCGCACTCTTCTTTCCACTTTGCCCTGGTCAATTCCACGGCATTGTCCACGACAGAATTGAGGTCGACGGACTCGGAGGGGGAATCCTTCCGGATCCGCGAGTATTCCTGGATGCGGCGTACCGTTGCCGCCCCCTGTTGCGCAAGTTTATGCAGCGATTCCAGCTGCGAGCGAATAAAAGGGAGATCTGCCCCCTGTGTGTCGATCCTCGTCTGCAGAAGTTCGACTCTTCCGAGCATGCCCATGAGCAGATTGTTGAAATCGTGGGCCACCCCCGCCGCCATCTGTCCCAACGCGTTCACCCGCTCGGCTTCCACGAGGTTTTTCTGGGCGGCCTTCAGAGATTCATGGGCTTCCTGAAGTTCTTCATACTGTATGGTTCGTTCGATCGCCACGGCGGCCTGGCCCGCCAGACTGTATAAAAAAGCCATGTCCTCTTCGTCGAACGACTTGCCCGAGCGCCGGTTCGTTACATTGATCACCCCCAATACTTTCTCCTGGAGCATGATCGGGATGCTCAGGACGATCGGAGCGGAGATGAAAGACGTAGCATCCGTGGAATAGAGGGACGTCTTGACCCTTGGGTCCGTAACGACATCCTTCACCAGGACCGGTTTCCCTTCCCTTGCGACCCACCCGGCGATTCCGGTGCCCACTGCCATCCGTACCTTTTCCATCACCCCCTCATCCAGCCCGCGCGAGGCGACGATCCTCATCTCCTGGGTCTTCTCGTCGACCAGCATCAGGGATACCCTGTCGACCTCCAGCTCGTCGGACACCACTGCGACGAAAAAGTCGAGAAGGTCGGAGAGGACGCAGATTCCCCCCATTGCCCTTCCCGCATCGATCAGGGCCTTGGGACGCTTCACGGCCACCGACAGTTCCCGGCGGCGTATTCCCAGTTCGAGTTGCAGATCCCGGCTCATCAGGGAAAGGGACCTCTTCTCCAAAGCCCTCCGAACGGTGGCCAAAACATCTTCGAGGTCCTCGAACGGTATCCGGAGACAATCGTAGGCCTTTTCCCGGATCGTCTCAATCCCCGTATCAGGAAGGGAGGAGCGGGTCGTGATGATGACCTCGGTGTCCGGGGAAACCTTCTTCAGTTTCGCCAGAAGCCCGTGTCCGTCCATCCCGGGGAATCCGTTGTCCAGCATCGCCACGGCCACCGTTTCGTCGTGGAGAATGGACAAGGCCTCTTCTTCGGAGGAAACCGTCTTCATCCGGCATTTGAGCCGGCCGAGCAGCGGGGAGAGATCGTCGTAAACCGACCGGTCGTCATCCACCACCAGGATCAGGTCCGATTCCGCGGACATATCGCATCCCCTTTACCAACGTGATATACAATCTCCAGTCCACGTATCGGCAACAGGCCAATTATTATTTAGGAAAACCTTTTCCCCCGGAGGGGCGTACGAACCTGCCGAATTTCCCCGCCCGAACCCCCCGGGGAGATGCGGCAAAGGTTGACTGTCCCCGCCGATTCGGAGGAAAATAACTCGGTTTACTCCATTTATGAGGGTGGAATGCAAAAATCGGCGTTTTACGCCATCGTGGGCATATCCTTGCTCGTCACCGCCGTCTCTCTCGGGTATTCCGCGAGCAGTTACCTTTCCACCCGGTTTTACGCTCCCCCTGCCCCTCCGCCCCGTGGGGGAGAAACGGCCCCGGGCGGACAACCACCCGGACCTCCCCCGGAACAGTGGACGAACATCTTCGCCCCATCGAGCGGCATGAACATCCCCTCGCGTTATGCGGAAATGGCCTCCGGATCGGTCACGACTTCCTCCAGCGCGTACGTCCTGCTCGGAACGATCTCCTCGGACTCCCCCGCCACCCGCCGCGCGGTACTGTGGGCGGAAGGGATGAAGGAACCGGTTTTGGCCCGGGAGCATGCGGAAATCGAGCCGGGAGTCCGGGTGGCGAGCATCGAGCGGGAGCACGTTTGGATCCTGCGCGGGCAGGGAAAGGAAAAGCTGGACCTCCTCCCCGTCGGCTCCCGGACGAAAAATGTGACTCCTCCGGCGCGGCCCCCCGTGACCATACGCCCTACCCGCAAGGACACCCCGACGAATTCCCCGATTCACGTGAACAAGATCGGAGAGAACGCCTTCTCTCTCGACGAAGCGACGGTCACCGAGCTGACGGAGAACATCAACCAGTTCATGACGCAGGTCCGGATCATCCCGTATTTCGAGGCGAACAAGTCGGCGGGGTACCGCTTCGCCGCCCTGCGGCCCGGGTCCGCCTTCGCGCAGCTGGGGTTCCTGGGGGGGGACATCATCCAGCGCATCAACGACGTGGAACTGACCAGCCCCGAGAAGATGTACACGATCTTCCAGAACCTCAAGGACGAAAAACGCGTGACGATCGACATTCTCCGGCGGGGGCGGAAGAACACGCTCACGTACGAAATCCGATGAGCAGGGAGAGAACCATGAGAAAGATGGCCTTGGCCGCCGTGCTCTTTACGCTGTTCCCCGCCTGTGTCCACGCGGTTGCGGATTCCCCCTCCCCGCTGAGCCCGCCCGCGATCATGGATAACCAGGCGCCCGCCGCGGCCGGGTACGGAGAGCCCCTCCCCGCGGCCGACAACCAGGCCGTCTTCGAAGGAAGAATCCGGAACGTCACCGTCTCGAGCACACCCGACTACACCAATATCGAGGTGGAGATCGACGGGGATATCGGGGACTACAACTCGGTCAAGCTGATCGACCCCTTCCGGATCATGGTGGATGTCTCGGGAGTCGACCGGGGCACGACGGCATCGGAGATTCCGGTCGGAACCCCCCAGGTGAAGACGGTACGTCTGTTCCAGATCGACAACACGCTGCGGATGATCGTGGAACCGGCCGGGGATCGGGTGGTGCCGTTCATCGTCAGCCTCGAGGGAAGCCGGCTTGTGCTTTCCGTCGGGGGAGCGCAGATGGGAACGACGGCGGCGGCGACCGATAACCAGGCGGCCCGTGCGGGCACCGGAGCCGGCACGGGTGAGGACGGAAAACAGGCGGCGGCGACCCCCCGGGCATCCGGTCCCCCTCCCGTCTACCTGTCGATGGACTTCACCGACGTGGACCTTGCCGTACTGATCAAATTCATCAGCGAGCAGACGAAGAAGAACTTCATCTTCGACGAGCGCGTCCAGGGCAAGGTCACGATCATCTCGCCCCGCCGGATCAGCCTCGACGAGGCATACAACGTCTTCCTCTCGGTCCTCCACGTGAAGGGGTTCGCCACCGTGGAGCAGGGCAACACGATCAAGATCGTCCCCCTGCGGGACATCAAGCAGGAAGACCTCCCCACCGAGACGGACAGGGTCGGGGAGCACGACTCCCGCATCATCACCCGGCTGATTCCCCTGCAGTATGTCAACGTTACCGAGGTCGTCGCCCTGCTGACCCCGCTGGTCTCGAAGGACGGGCTGCTTACGTCGTTCCCCCCCTCCAACACCCTCATCATCATCGATTCGCGGGCGAACATCGACAAGGTGCTCCGGATCCTCGGGGAGATCGACCAGGAGGGGACGGGGAGCACGATGCGGATCTTCTCTCTTAAAAACGCAACCGTCTCGGAGGTCGCCAAGACCCTCGACCTCTTCTACAAGGAGACGACGGCCCCCCGGGTGTCGGCCCGCCGCGCCCGCATCGCCCGGCCGGGGATGTCCCCAGGGGCCGCCCCGAAATTCATCCCCGACGCCCGCACGAACCTCCTGATCGTTCTCGCCGGCCAGGAGATGATGGATGATATCGAGGAGCTGGTCACCCGGCTGGACATCCCGACGCCGGAGAACACGGGAAAGATCAACGTCTACTACCTCGAGAACGCGGACGCGGAGGAGGTCGCCAAGGTCCTCGCGTCGCTGACCGAACAGCGTCCCGGCACCCCGCAGGCGCCGCGGCAGCCCGCCACGATCAAGGGGGTAATCTCCGCGGAGCTCGAGGGAGGGGTGAAGATCACGGCGGACAAGGCCACCAACTCCCTCATCATCATCGCCTCGCTCAACGACTACCAGACGATCGTCGACGTCATCCGGAAATTGGACATCCGCCGACGGCAGGTCTACGTGGAAGCCCTCGTGATGGAGATCAGCCTGGACAAGGCGCGCGACCTGGGCGTGGAGTTCCGGGGCGCGGCCGAAACCGGAAACGACGGCGCCGTTCTCGGCGGCTCGAACTTCGACTTCGCGGGGAACCTGAATGAACTGCTCGTCTCCCTGGCCACCGGAAACCCTCTCCTGTTTTCCGGCACCGGGTTCATCGCGGCGGGCATCGCGGGAAACGTCGTTCTTCCCGACGGGACGGAAATCCCCGCCATCACCGCGGTTCTGCGGGCGGCGCAGACCCGGGACAACGTCAACGTCCTTTCCTCGCCGCACCTGCTGACCCTGGACAACAAGGAAGCGGAGATCATCGTCGCCGAAAACGTCCCGTTCATCACCAGCCAGTCGCGGGACACGACGAACCTCGCCAACGTCATCAACACGGTCGAGCGGCAGGACGTCGGAATCATTCTCCGGATCACGCCTAGAATCAACGAGAGCAATTTCGTCAGCCTGGAGATCTACCAGGAGTCGTCCGCCGTCAAGGGGGACTCCCTGCTGTCGACCTCCACCGTCGGCCCCACGACGACGAAACGGTCCGCCAAGACCAGCGTTCTCGTAAAGGACGGGCAGACGGTCGTCCTGGGGGGAATGATGCAGGAGACCGCCACCAACATCGAACGGAAGATTCCCCTCCTGGGAAGCATCCCCCTTCTGGGCAACCTCTTCAAGTTCTCATCGGTCAGCCGGAAGAAGACGAACCTGCTCATCTTCCTCACTCCGCACGTCATCAAGACCCCCGAGGAGATTGGGGAGAGGACCACCGAGCACAAGAGGAAAATGAAGGATTTCATCGAGCAGCACAGGGGGGAGATCGAGGACATCCTGCCCGACCGCAATCCGGCGGAGGGGAAGTGAGCCGGGAAGCGAAAATGGAATCGCCGCGGGACCTGGCATCGCTCGTCCCCGAGGCCGACCTGCTCGGGAGGATTCCGATAGGATACGTCAGGAAGCATCTTCTCCTGCCCTGCCGGGATGCCGACGGGGCCCTCGTCATCCTCTCCGGCAGGCCCGACTCCACCCACGCCCTGGACGAGATCCGCTTTCTGGCCGGTCCCGCCCGCATCCTGCCCGCCCCGGAAGAAATCATCCTGGGGAAGATCGACACGGCGTACGAGCGGCAACATACCCCCGAGAGGGAGATCGTGGAGGGGCTTTCCGGGGAGTGGGACCTCGACGTCGAGGCGGCCATCGAGGAGACCCGCGACCTCCTCGAGTCTCCGGACGAAGGCCCGGTGATCAAATTCGTCCACTCCCTGATCTTCCGCGCGATCCGGGAGCGTTCCAGCGACATCCACGTCGAGCCGTTCGAGAAGGAGCTCGTCGTCCGGAATCGCATCGACGGGATCCTGTATCCCATGGTCAGCCCGCCGCGGAAGTGGCACGCCCCCGTCGTGTCGCGCATCAAGGTCATGGCGAACATGGACATCGGCGAGAGGAGGCTTCCGCAGGACGGCAGGATCCGGATCCGCCTCGGAGGGAAGGAAATCGACATCCGCGTGTCCGTTGTCCCCACGGCGTTCGGGGAGAGGGCGGTCCTCCGGATTCTCGACCGGTCGAATCTCCTGCTGGGGCTCGAGGACATCGGGCTGGCCCCCAACGAACTGGCTTCCTTGCAGCGCCTCCTGGGAAGATCCAACGGGATCCTGCTCGTCACCGGACCGACCGGCTCCGGGAAGACCACGACCCTCTACGGGGCGCTGCAAAGGCTCGACTCGGGAACGAAGAACATCATCACCATCGAGGACCCGGTGGAATACCAGGTCCAGGGGGTCGGGCAGATCCAGGTCAATCCGAAGATCCACCTTACGTTCGCCGGGGGCCTGCGTTCGATCCTGCGCCAGGATCCCGACATCATCATGGTGGGGGAGATCCGGGATTCCGAGACGGCGGAGATCGCGATCCAGGCGTCGCTGACGGGTCACCTCGTGCTGTCCACCCTCCACACGAACGACTCCGCCAGCGCGGTGACGCGGCTGGTGGACATGGGGATCGAGCCCTTCCTGGTCGCCTCCTCCCTCTCGGCGGTCATCGCCCAGCGCCTCGTGCGCAAGCTCTGCACGGACTGCCGGGTCCCGTACGCCCCGTCGCCTGCGCAGTGGAGGGAGATGGGGCTCGCCGGGAATCCCTCCGGTCAATTCTTCCGCGCGGGCGGTTGTTCCTCCTGCATGAAAACCGGCTACCGCAGGCGGGTGGGAATATTCGAGATCATGATCGTGGACGAGCGTCTCCGCGCCCTCATCCTGGAGCGTGCGGATTCGGAGGGGATCAAGAAATTCGCCGTCTCGCGGGGTATGCGAACGATCCTCTCGGCGGGAGCGGAAAAGGTCTGCGCAGGCATCACCTCCGCGGAAGAGGTGTTGCGCGTCACCCAGGAAGAGTAAGGGGTCCGCGTGCCCACGTACCGGTACACGGGGGTCTCCCGGGAAGGCATCGGGAAAAAGGGGGTCGTCGACGCAGAAAATCTCTCCGCCGCGCGCCTGAAGCTGCGCACGGACGGGACGTATCCCATCGCCCTTACGGAGGAGACCGGCGGAGGCAGGTTTTTTCCCTCCCTCTCCCTGCTCGGCCGGAAAGAGTTCCTTCCCCTTCTCACCCGCCAGCTTGCCACCCTCGTCGGGGCGGGCGTTCCGGTGGTGTCCGCGCTCCAGTCGCTCTCTGCGCAGGTGGACGACCCCGAAAGCCGCCGGGTGCTCGGCGAGATCCAGGAGGGCGTCCGCAGCGGCATGTCGCTTGCCCGTGCCGTCGAGTCCCAGCCCGGGACGTTTCCCGAACTGTACGCAAGCATGGTGCGCGCCGGCGAGGAGAGCGGCACGCTGCCCCTTTCGCTGTCCCGGCTGGCCGACCACCTCGAGGAGCAGGCCCGCACGGTAAACCGGGTCCGGTCGGCCCTGACGTATCCTCTCCTCATGGCGTCCGTGTCGGGGCTGGTGATCGTCTTCCTCCTGTCCTTCGTCGTGCCGAAGATCGTCGGCGTGTTTTCCCATCTGGGGCAGGCCCTTCCCCTTCCCACCCGTGTGCTGATCGCGGTGTCCGGCCTCTTTGCCGCCGGATGGTGGCTGCTGCTTCTGCTGCTCGCGGGCCTGGTGGTGGCGGGCAGGCGGTACCTTGCCACCGACAAGGGGAAGTGGACCCGCGACTCCTTGCTCCTTCGTCTGCCGATCCTGGGGAGGATCGTCCATCTTTCCGCCCTCTCGCGCTTCGCCCGCACCCTGTCCACCATGGCGGCGGGCGGGATTCCCATCGATCGGGCGCTGCGGATCGTCGCCCCCGTCGTGGGGAACGCCGTGATCGCGGAGCGGATCGAGGCGGCGGCGGCCCGCGTCGTGGAGGGATCCTCCCTGTCCGAGGCGCTGCGTCAGCACGCGGAGATTCCCCCTACGCTCATCCAGATGGTGGCTGTCGGGGAGGAGAGCGGAAAGCTCGATTACCTGCTCGGGAAGATGGGGGAGGCCATCGACGGGGAAGTGGAGGCGCGGCTGTCACGCGCTCTCTCTCTGATGGAACCGGTTATCATACTGATCATGGGTACGGTCGTCGCCTACATCGTCATCTCGATCCTGCTGCCGCTGCTCGAGATCTCGACAATCGTCCGCTGAGGAGGCAAGTCATGGAGAGAATACCGAACGGGAGGGACCGGCTGCGGGGCGGGGCGGGGTTCACCCTCCTGGAGATCATGGTCGTCATCGTCATTCTGGGGCTCCTCGCCGCCCTCGTGGTCCCGAAGCTGATCGGGCGCACGGAGGAAGCGAAGCGGACCCAGACCCGGATCCAGATCAAGAACCTCGAGCAGGCCCTGCAGCTCTTCAAGCTCGACAACGGGTTCTACCCCGGCACCGAACAGGGGATCGAGGCTCTCGTGCGCGCCCCGGAAACCGGCAGGGTACCGAAGAGCTACCGGAAGGGGGGGTACCTCGATCGGGTACCGAAGGACCCCTGGGGGAACGTTTACCTCTACCTCTCCCCCGGCACGCAAGGGGATTACGACATATCCTCCTACGGGGCGGACGGCGTTCCCGGCGGGGAAGGAGAAGATGCGGACATCAACTCCTGGGACGCCGAGTAGCGCCGGCTTCACGCTCATAGAGCTGGCGGTCGTACTCTTCGTGCTGGGGCTCATGCTCTGGCTCGTCGTCCCTCGTCTCGCCACGGTCACGGGCCCCAACCGAAACACGGTGTTCCGCGAGATCGCCGCGGGCTCCGAGGAGGCCTTCGACACGGCGCTCTTCGAGAAGCACGAGGTCCGGTTCGTCATCGACCCGACCGCCGGAACCTACCGGTTTCAGGTAACGGGCAAGAGCGGGGCGCAGCAGCCGCCCCGAAGCATGGCGGAAGGACTGTCGATCACCGGGATCCGGGTCGAAGGAGAGGACCGCCCTCCCGACCTCGTCACCGAGATCCGATACCTCCCCGGAGGGAAGGTTCCCGCCTTCCGGATCTTCTTCCGCGAAGCCGGTGAAGGCGCGGCTCCTCCCGAGTGGACCCTCAGAGTCAACCCCCATGACGGTTCGGTGGACGTCCTCGAGGGGAACGTCCCGGTCGATGCGTAGGAGAAACTCCTCCGCGAAAGGCTTCACGCTCCTTGAGGTCCTCGTGTCCCTGGCGATTCTGTCCGCCACCCTCGTCGCGGCCTACCAGGTCACCTCGGGTGCTCTTGCCGCCGAGCAGAGGGCGGAGGCGTGGACCACGGCCATCCTCCTGGGCGAGGAGAAGCTCCAGGAGGCCACCGAAACGTTCCCGGAGGTCCAGGAGACGAACGGAACGTTCCCCGACCCCCACGGGGAGTACGCCTGGAATCTGATCGTCAAGCAGGCCCTTCACCCCGACGCCCGGGAAGTGTACCTGACGTTATCGTGGGAGACCGGCGGCGACGGGGAGACGATCATGCTTTCGGGACTTTCGGTGCGGTGAGCATGACGGCCGGCAGACGCGGGTTCACCCTGCTGGAAGTCCTCCTGACGCTGGCGATCTTTTCCGTGATCGTCGTGCTGCTCCTTTCCTCCTTCCAGGGGACCAATCTCGCCCGGGAGATTCTCTCGGACCGGTCCCGGGACTACCGGCAGCTTCGGATGAGCATCGACCGGATCGGGACGGAGCTGGCCGGGGCATTCTCATCCGACAGGATCGAGGCAACGGCGCTTACCTGCCATGAGGACACCTTTTCCGGGAAACCCGCCGCCACCCTGGTATTTACCGCATTCGTACTTCCGCAGTCGGCCGGCCCGCGCCCCTCGGGCGACATCGTGAAACTCAAATACTTCCCGAAACTGAGCCGGGACGGCAGGTTTCTCGAATTGTACCGGGAAGAGTCCTCCCTCCCCCTGATCGAGAACCAGATTTCCACGCGGGAGGTCCGCATGGCGGATCGCCTCCTCGGCTTCCGGGTGGAGAGCTACGACGGGAATGCGTGGTCAAAGGAATGGCCCGCCGACGGCCGGAAGAAGAGCGCCCTCCCCGTCAAGGTGGCGTTTATCCTTACGTCCTCGTCCGGGGAGGAGTACCGACGGGTCGTCCCGCTCCCCCTTGCGGGGGAGGAGGCGGCGATCCCGTATTCGGGGAAGCGCAAGGGGGCGGGGCCGTGAGGGCGCCGCGGATCGGCGACAGGGGGGTGGCCCTCCTCGTCACGCTCATGATTCTCGTGCTGATCGTGACCCTGGTGTGGGAAATCTTCCGTCTCGGTGCGCGGGCCGCACAGACGGGGGCTTACTCCCGCGACTCCATCCGCGCAGGCCTCGTGGCGGATGCAGGCATCAACGCAACCCGGATCGCCTTGCGGGAGGACGCGAAGGACAACCAATACGATACGCTCGACGAGATCTGGTCGAGACCGGTGCCCCCCATCGACCTGGGCGAAGGGACGATCGGCATCGTAGTGGAGGACGAGGAACGGAAGATCAACATCAACCGGCTCGTGCTGCCGAACGGGAACGCCCCCGACGACCAGAAGCTCGCCGTCTTCCGTCGGCTTCTCGAGATCCTCGAGATCGACCCGTTGCTTGCCGATGCCGTCGTCGACTGGATCGACAACGACGACACCCCCCGCGTGGGAAGCGCGGAGAGTGCATTTTACCTTTCCCTGCCGTTTCCCTACCGGGCGAAGAACGACTTCCTGGACACCGTCGACGAACTCCGTCTCGTCCGGGGCGTTACCCCGGAGGTCTTCGAAAAACTGAGGCCGTTCGTCACCGTCTACTCCTCGGGAAAAGTCAACCTCAACACGGCCCCGAAGCAGGTCATCATGGCCCTTTCCGCCGGCCGGGATGCGGCGGATGCCGGGGAGATCACGGAGGCGGGCGCCGACGAGATCATCGAGTACCGGAAGGAGAAGCCCTTCCAGAAGATCGAGGAGATTCGGAACGTGAGTCCGTTCCTGTCCGACCTCTACCTGAAGACCAGGTTCCGGGACCTCCTGGAGGTCAGGGGGACCGCGTTCCATATCCGGTCCGCCGGGGAGGTCGCCGGCACGGTCCGGACGATCGACGCCGTCGGCATCCGGACCGGAAAAACTATACATTGGCGGTACTGGAGGGTAGAATGAGCCACCGAATTCGACGAGTTACGGGGTGACCATGAGACGTTTCCTGACGGCGACCTGCCTGACGTTGCTGGCCGTCGCGATGGCGGGGGCCGCAGCCGCGGAAAAAACCGTGGCCGTGAACGATCCCGCCATTCCCGGCGTCTTCGACCAGCCCTCCGTGGCAGTATCCGGATCCGTCACCCACGTGGCCTACATCGGGGCGAACAACACAGCCGGTCCCTTCCGCCTGTACTACGC
>JBAUKK010000208.1:0-18915 GCA_049577645.1 Candidatus Deferrimicrobiaceae bacterium | reverse complement strand
GTGAACATGGTGATGGTGGGAGCCGCATCGCACCTGCTCCCGCTTCCGGAGACGTGCTGCCTGGAGGCCCTCCGGGCCCGCCTCCCGGAGAGAATCGTGGAGGTGAACGCGAAGGCGTTTCATTCCGGTCGGGCGCTCATGGCCCCGCGCGGGGCGGGCCGGCAGCCCCCGCGGTGACGTCCTGCGCGATCCCCATCCCGTCCGGAGGAGGAAGGATGATCTGGGACAACGAGTTCGAAACGCTCCCCCGCGAGGCTCTTGTGGCGCTGCAATCGAAGAGGCTTCGGGACCTGATCGGCAGGGCCTATGCCGAGGTGCCTTTCTATCGCCGGAAGCTCGATGGCGCAAGGTGCAAGCCGGGCGACGTCCGAGGGGTGGAAGACCTGAAGAACCTCCCTTTCACCACGAAAGACGACCTCCGGGATACCTACCCGTTCGGGTTGTTCGCCGTCCCGATGGAACGGGTCGTGCGGGTGCACGCCTCCTCGGGGACGACCGGCAAGCCGACCGTCGTCGGCTACACGCGCCGCGACATCGACACCTGGGCGGAGCTCATGGCACGCACGCTCGCCTGCGGGGGGACGACGAAGGGGGACGTGGTCCACAACGCGTATGGATACGGCCTGTTTACGGGGGGGCTGGGCGCCCATTACGGAGCGGAAAAGATCGGGGCGACCGTCATCCCGATTTCGGGCGGAAACACCAAGCGCCAGATCATGCTCATGCAGGATTTCGGGTCCACCATTCTCCTCTGTACCCCCTCCTATGCGCTCAACCTCGCCGAGGTGATGGCGGAGGAGGGAGTCGACCCCGCGTCCTTGCGGCTCAAGTGCGGCCTGTTCGGGGCCGAGCCGTGGAGCGAATCGATGCGAGCGGAGATCGAGAAGAAGCTCAAGATCAGCGCACTCGACATCTACGGGCTTTCGGAGGTCATCGGGCCGGGTGTGGCGTCGGAGTGCATCGAGGAAAAGCAAGGCCTGCACATCTTCGAGGACCATTTCATCGCGGAGATCATCGACCCCTCGACGGGGAACGTGCTCCCTTACGGGGAAACGGGGGAGCTCGTCTTCACCACGATCACCAAGGAAGCGTTTCCCGTGATCCGCTACCGGACGCGCGACATTTCGCGCCTCAATGTCTCCCCCTGCTCCTGCGGCCGGAGCCACGTGCGGATGGACCGGATCTCGGGTCGGACCGACGACATGCTCATCATCCGGGGGGTCAACGTCTTCCCGTCCCAGATCGAGTCGGTCCTGATGACGATCGAGGGCGTCGAGCCACACTACCAGCTGATCGTCTCCCGCGAAGGGTCCCTGGACCTCCTCGAGGTGCAGGTGGAGGTGGGCGAGGCGGTCTTCACGGACGAGATCAAGGGGCTCGAGATGCTCGCGAAGCGGATCGAACACGAGATCAAGGATCTGCTCGGAGTCTCCTGCAAGGTGAAACTCGTGGAGCCGAAAACGATCCAGCGCAGCGAGGGAAAGGCCAAGCGGGTTATAGATAACCGGAAGTTATAGGACGGCAGAAACACTCATTCCCGATCAGGGGATGCAGATTTCTTTACGCGGGTGGCGGAGGACACTCTTGCGATACAGAAGATGAAAAGCCAAGAATGTTCCCCTGACCGAGCTGGAGGGCTGCGATGAAGGTAGAGCAGATTTCCATATTCCTGGAGAACAAGTCCGGGCGTCTGGCCGAGGTAACGAATATTCTCGCCCGTGCGGGCGTCAACATCCGTGCGCTCTCCCTGGCCGATACGGCCGATTTCGGAATCCTGCGCCTGATCGTCAACCAGAGCGACCGGGCGAAGCAGGTTTTAAAGGAGAACGGGTTCACGGTGGGAAAGACGGAGGTGATGGCCCTCGAGGTCCCGGACCGTCCGGGAGGGCTGGGAGAAATACTGAAGATCCTGCACGAGGCGGGGATCAACGTGGAGTACATGTACGCCTTCGTGCAGCGGTCCGGCGACAACGCGGTCATCCTCTTCCGCTTCGACGCGCTCGACAAGGCGATATCGGTCCTTACGGCTGCCGGAGTGCGGGTGCTCCGGGGAGAGGAGGTCTACTCTTTGTAGCGCCGCCCGCGCGAAAGGGGAGCCCCGCATGGTCGGGCGGGGGAAATCGGAAAGAAAATGCGTTTTGACCGCCGGGTCCCGGCAGGGGGGGAAAGAGGTTCCCAAACGGGTGAGGCGGAAAAATATCCCACGAAGAAGGAGGGGAACATGAGGGGGAGAAACGGAATCATCGTTGCCATCGTCGCGCTGGCGTTTCTGGTCGGCGCGGGCGTCCAGGCGGCCGAGCCGATCAAGGTCGGGGCGATCCTCGCGGTGACCGGTCCGGCCTCGTTTCTCGGCGGGCCCGAGTCCAGGACACTGGAGATGCTCGCCGAGGAAGTCAACGCCAAGGGGGGGATCAACGGGCACAAGGTCGAGCTGTTCATCATGGATTCGGGGGCGAACCCCGAGAAGGCGGTCTCCTTCGCCAAGCAGTTGATCGAGGAGAAGAAGGTCCTGGCGATCCTGGGGCCCTCCACGAGCGGGGAGACGATGCAGATCAAGGGGATCGCCGAGGAGGGGAAGACGATCCTCCTCTCCTGCGCGGCGGCCGAGGTGATCGTGAACCCGGTGGCGAAGTGGGTCTTCAAGACCCCGCAGAAGGACAGCGATGCCATCCAGGCGATCTTCAACCAGATGAAAAGCATGAAGATCTCCAGGGTCGGCGTCCTCTCCGGCAATACCGGGTTCGGCAAGGCGGGCAAGGGGCAGATCGAAAAGCTGGCGCCGGAGAACGGCATCACGATCGTGGCCAGCGAGGTCTACGACAAGGCCTCCACCGACCTGACGGCCGAGGTGACCAAGCTCAAGGCGGCCAATGTCGAGGCGATCGTGAACTGGTCGATCGTTCCGGCCCAGTCGATCGTGATCAAGAATGCGCGCCAGATCGGGTTTACGGGCCCCATCTTCCAGAGCCACGGGTTCGGGAACATCAAGTATGTGGAGGCCGCCGGAGCGGCCGCGGAGGGGGTCATCTTTCCCGCCGGACGGCTGCTCGTCGCCGGCGTTCTTCCGGCTTCGAATCCGCAGAAAGCGGTGCTCGTGAAGTACAAGAACGACTACGAGAAGAAGTACAAGGAGGATGCGAGCACCTTTGGAGGCCATGCCTACGACGCCTTCATGATTCTCGCGAAGGCGATCGAGAAGGCGGGCAGCACCGACAAGGAGAAGGTGCGGGACGCGATCGAAACGATGCGGGGATTCGTCGGCACCGGCGGCGTCTTCGACTTCTCGGCGGAGGACCACAACGGACTCGATATCGATGCGTTCGAGCTGCTCACCGTGAAGGACGGGAAGTTCGCCATGTACGGGAAGTAGGAAGGTCGGATCGGCAAGTAACTTCACCGCGGGAGTATCCGCGCAGGCCGCGGATACTCCCGATTTGTTGACGGGGCGCGATGAACCTCGACCTGTTCCTGCAATACATGGTCGCCGGAGTCACCTACGGGACGATCTACGGGATCGTCGCCGTCGGCTTCAACATCATCTACAACGCGACGGGGATCATCAACTTCGCCCAGGGGGAATTCGTCATGCTCGGCGGGATGACCGCCGTTACCCTCGGACGGTTTCTCCCCCTTCCGGCGGCCATCCTGGGGGCGGTCCTCATCACGATGATTTTCGGGGCCCTCCTCGAGATCCTGTTCATCCGCTGGCTCTACCGTCCCTCGGTGCTGCGGATGATCGTCATCACGATCGGGCTGTCGATCCTGATCCGGGAAGGTGCGCTCCACGTCTGGGGGGAGAGCGTTCGGGCCCTTCCCTACTTCACCGGGACCTCGGTGACCTCGATCCGGCTGGGCGGAGTCTACATTTCCCCGCAGGTGCTCTGGGTCGTCGGCATCAGCGCGGTCGTGGTGGCGATCCTGGGGTGCTTCTTCCGGTACACCCTGCTGGGGATGCAGATGCGGGCCTGCGCCGCGAACCGGGACGCCGCGAGGCTGTGCGGCATCAGCGCGAAGAACATGGTGACCTTTTCGTTCATGCTCAGCGCAGGCATCGGGGCGCTCGGAGGGTGCATCGTCTCCCCGATCACCTACGTGCAGTATGACAGCGGGGTGCCGCTGGCGATCAAGGGATTCACGGTCGCGATCCTCGGCGGGCTGGGAAACAGCCTGGCCTCCGCCGTCGCGGGCATGCTTCTCGGGATTCTCGAGTCCCTCAGCATCTCGGTTCTTCCGGCGGCCTACAAGGACGTGATCTCGGTCGCCATCCTGCTCGTCATCCTCTTTGTCAGACCGAGCGGTCTGTTCGGGAGCCCCGAAGCGGCGCGCCTGAAGGAGTTCTGATGAGGAAACAGGGGCTCCAGATCGCCGGGTTCGCCGCGGTGGTCGCGGCGATCCAGCTGGTGACCTCCCTGACCGGGAACGTATACCACCTGACCCAGCTGACGATGTCCGCCTACTACTCGCTGGTCGTGCTCGGTCTCTGCATCCTCACCGGGTATGCCGGGCAGATCTCGATCGGGCACGCCGGTTTCTTCGCGATCGGGGGGTATCTCTCTGCGCTGCTGACCACCCACGACCTGTCGGCCCACGGGGGACCCGTCGTCTCGGTGCTGGCCGCGATGGGGATTCTCACGCGCCGTCCCGACCTCTACGGGGGGGATTTGCTCACGGTCCATCCCTGGCCCGCGTGCATCTTCGCGGTGCTCACCGCCGTCGCCATAGCCTTCGCCATCGGGGGGCCGGTCCTCAAGCTGAAAGGGCATTACCTCGCCATGGCCACGCTGGGGTTCGGCATCATTGTCTACCGGATCGTTCTCGGGACCGAGCTGGTCGGTTCGGCGGACGGGATCTACAACGTCCCGGCCTTTCCCCTGCTTCCGGGAGTCGTGGTGTCCGGGGAATCCTCTCTCCGGGTGATGAATTATTACGTCGCCTGGGGATTCGTGATCCTGGGGATGGTCTTCCTGCTGAACCTCGTCCGCTCCCGCGTGGGAAGGGCGCTCGCCTCGATCCACGGCGCGGAGGATGCCGCCGAGGCGATGGGGATCCCCACAGCGCGCTACAAGCTGAAGATCTTCGTGATCAGCGCCGCCTTCGCGGCGGTCGCGGGGGTCCTCCTGACCCACTACAACGGCGGGATCGGTCCCTCGGAATCCTCCGTCATGAAATCGGTCCGCTACCTGGCGATCGTCGCGATCGGGGGCATGGCGAACCTCTGGGGCACGCTCCTGATGAGTCTCCTCCTGAACTACCTTTCCCTCCGCGGATATTTCGGGACGTACGACGACGCGGTCTTCGGCGGGATCCTCATCCTGATCATGCTCTTCGCGCCCGATGGGCTCCTGCGGCGGCAGCTGTTCGAGGAGCTCAGGGCAGCGGTTTTCCCCGCCGGCGGGGAGAAGGAAACGTGAAGCTCCTCTCGGTCCGGAGCATAAGCAAGCGGTTCGGCGGCCTCAAGGCGGTGGATAACGTGTCCTTCGATGTGCCGCAGGGCGCCATCAAAGCCCTCATCGGTCCGAACGGCGCGGGGAAGACGACGCTGTTCAACCTGCTCTCCGGGTTCCTCCGTCCCGACCGGGGTTCCGTCGTCTTCGACGGCGCCGAGGTGCTGGGGCTCATGCCTCACCAGATCGCGGCGCGAGGCATGGCGAGGACGTTCCAGCAGACCCGTCTCTTTCCGAAAATGACCGTCCTTGATAACATCCTGGTCGGGCGCCACCTCCACAGCCGGGGGGGCTTCGTATCCTGTATGCTCCACCTTCCGTTCCTCCGGAAGGAGGAGAGCCGCGCACGGGAAACGTGCCGGGAGATCCTGGAGTTCCTGGGTCTTTCCGGGCAGGCGGATGAGGAAGCCGTTCGTCTCCCCTACGGACAGCAGCGCATTGTGGAGCTGGGCCGCGCACTTGCGTGCGATCCGCGGATCCTTCTCCTTGACGAGCCCGCGGCGGGGCTGAACATCCGCGAAACGGTCAAGGTCGGGAAACTGATCAGCAGGATTCGCGAGCGGAACGTCACCGTCCTGCTCGTGGAGCATGACATGTCCCTGGTCATGGACATCTCCGACGATATCGTCGTGCTCAGTTACGGGCAGAAGATCGCCGAAGACAAACCGGCTTCCATCCAGCAGGACCCGGAAGTGATCCAGGTCTACCTCGGGGAAGGCAATGCTTAGGGTCAAGAACCTTGAGGTGGGATACGGTCCCCTGAAAGTCCTCCGGAAGGTGTCGCTTCACATCGTCCCCGGCGAGATCGTCACGGTCATCGGGGCGAACGGGGCGGGGAAGACGACGCTTCTGAAGACCGTTTCCGGGCTTCTTGCCCCGCGGGGGGGCGAGATTTTCTTCGAGAAGGAGACGATCCGGAAAGTACCGGCGGAACGGATCGTTTCCCTGGGTTGTTCGCTCGTGCCCGAAGGCCGACAGCTGTTTGCTCCCATGACGGTGCGGGAGAATCTGATCCTCGGGGCCTGTGTCCAGTACCGGAGAAGAAGGCACGAGGAGGTGGCCGAGGACATGGAGCGGGTTTTCGGCCTCTTCCCGCGGCTGAAGGAACGGGAGGCCCAGTTGGCCGGGACCCTATCCGGGGGGGAGCAACAGATGCTGGCGATCGGACGGGCCCTCCTTTCCCGGCCCCGGATGCTTCTCCTCGACGAACCCTCCATGGGGCTGGCCCCCCGGATGGTTCGGGAGATCTTTACCCATATCGTGCATCTCCGGAAGGAGTTCGGGTTGACGATTCTCCTCGTCGAGCAGAATGCGCGGGGAGCCTTGGGCGTCGCCGACCGGGGGTATGTCCTGGAGACCGGGCGGATGGTTCTCCAGGGACCGTCCGAGGAGCTCTTGTCCAACAAAAACGTGCAACGCGCCTATCTGGGGTGGAGTTCCGAGGAGAGCGCGTAACCGAAGGAGGTAGGCAGATGTTCTGGGAGGCCGACAGGGAGTGCATGAACCGGGAGGAGCTCGAGCAACTCCAGTTCGAACGGCTCCAGTCGACGCTGAACCGCATCTATTCCCACGTCCCCTTCTATCGGAAGAAGTTCGACTCTCTCGGGATCCTGCCGGAGGACATCGGCTCCGTGGCCGATTTCTCCCGCCTCCCGTTCACCGCGAAGGAGGACCTTCGGGAGAGTTACCCCTACGGCTTCTTTGCGGTTCCTCTCCGCGAGGTGGTCCGGATCCACGCTTCTTCCGGGACGACGGGTGCGTCGACGGTTGTGGGGTATACGCGAAACGACGTCCGGATCTGGAGCAACCTCACGGCGCGGATCCTTACGATGGGCGGGGTAACGAAGGACGACGTGGTCCAGATCGCGTTCGGGTACGGCCTTTTCACCGGCGGGTTCGGTCTCCACTACGGCGCCGAGCGTATCGGTGCCTCCGTGATTCCCGCCTCGAGCGGCAACACCCTTCGCCAGATCAAGATCATGATGGACTTCAAGACCACCGCCCTGATCTCCACCCCCTCCTACGCGATGCTCGTGGCGGAGACGATCCGGGAGCAGGGGATTCCCCTGGCGGCTCTTTCGCTGAAATACGGTCTTTTCGGGGCGGAGCCCTGGTCCGAGCGGACGCGGCGGGAGATCCAGGAGAATCTGGGGATCATCGCCACGGACAACTACGGGCTGTCCGAAATCATCGGCCCTGGCGTTTCGGGGGAGTGCCGGGAGCAAAGCGGCCTTCACATCAACGAGGACCACTTCCTGGTGGAGGTGGTCGACCCGGAAACGCTCCGGCCGATGCCCGAGGGGGAGACAGGGGAGCTCGTGATCACCTCGCTTACCAAGGAGGCGTTTCCGATGATCCGGTACCGGACCCGGGACCTGACGAGCCTGCTTCCCGGGCACTGTCCCTGTGGACGCACGTTGCGCCGCATGGCCCGTGTGAAGGGGCGGACCGACGACATGCTGATCATCAAGGGGGTGAACGTCTTCCCCTCTCAGATCGAGTCCGTCCTCTTCGAAATCGAGGGGACGGAGCCGCACTACCAGATCGTGATCGACCGGAAGGGGGGGGTCGACGAGGTCACCGTCCACGTGGAGGTGGGAGAGACGATCTTTTTCGATCAAATGCGGCAGCAGAGGGATATGATGGACCATATCCGGAAGCGCCTCGCCCAGGAGCTCGGGATCAACATAGAGGTCAAGCTCGTCGAGAGAAAGACGCTCGCCCGCTCCGAAGGGAAGTCGCAGCGGGTGGTGGACCGCAGAACGCTGTAGGGGGCGGCGGATGAGCACGGGCACGCTGTACATCGTGGCCACCCCGCTGGGGAACCTCGAGGACATCACGCTTCGGGCGATCCGCGTCCTCAAGGAAGCGGCGATCATCGCCTGCGAGGATACGCGGCGCACCGTCAAGATCCTCAACCGTTACGAGATCCGGACGCCCCTGTTCATTTTCCACGAGTACAACAAGGTCCGCGCCGGGGTCAGCATCCTCCGCAGGCTCCGCGACGGGGATAGCGTCGCGCTCGTATCCGATGCGGGTACGCCCGCCATCTCGGATCCCGGGTACGAACTGGTGAGGGAGGCGATCGGCGCGGGCGTTCCCATCGAGGTTGTCCCGGGCCCTTCGGCGCTCATCGCCGCGCTGGTGGTGTCCGGGCTGCCGACCGACCACTTCACGTTCGAGGGGTTCCTGCCGGCCCGCCGGGAAAAGCGCCGGAAGGCGATGCAGGGCCTCACCACCGGGACGAGAACGATGATTTTCTATGAGTCTCCCCAGCGGCTCGCGGCCTTTCTCCACGAGGCCGCGGAGATTTTCGGCGATCGGCGGGCCTGTGTTGTCCGGGAGCTCACCAAGGTCCACGAGGAGATTCTGCGGGGGTCGCTTTCCGAGCTGGACGCGGAGATATCCGGGCGCACGTCGGTCCTGGGCGAGGTCACCATCGTGATCGGGGGAGGGGCGAAAACGGTCGAATTGTCCGTGGAGGAAACCGTCAGGGCGGCTCTCGAGGACGGCTCCGGTTCCTCCCGGGACCTCGCCCGGGAGATCGCCGGGCGGACGGGGCTGTCCCGCAAGGAGGTGTACGCGGAGATCCTGAGGCAGCGGCAGAAATAAATGCGGGCGGCCCGTGGACCGCCCGCGGGAAGGCCCTTGGCGTGAACCTCGTCTATTTCTTCTTCTCGCTTACTTGAATCAGCAGCGAGTCGGAAACGTTCGTCACCATCCCGTGGAACACATCCTTCGCCCTCTTGAAGGCAGGATTGGAGAAGATCTTTTCCAGGGACGCGAGGTTGTCGAGATCCACCTGAACGACGCGCTGCGGGGAGGATCCACCCAGCATGCTCTTGTAGATCCTGACCGATCGGACGCCCGGGAACTTGAACCATAGGTTCTTGCCCGTGCGCGCCAGGTATTTCTCGTAGTCCTTCGCCTTCCCGGGGAGAATATCGAACCGGTACTCGAACGTGATCATCGCTTTCCCTCCTGTCGGGATGTTTGCTAAGCGGTAGCCTACCAGCGGTCCCCGCGGGCGTCAATCGACCCGGAGGACGATCTTCCCGAACTGCTTCTTCTCCTCCAGCCGCTGCTGTGCCGCCTTCACCTCGGACAGGGAGAAGACGGAATCGACCACCGGGACGATCCTTCCTCCCGAGACCATCCGGAGCATTTCGGAGAACTCGGCGTGCGTCCCCATCGTGGAGCCCATTACCGTCAGCTGGTTCCAGAAGATCCGGACGATGTCCTCTTCCGGGTTCGGCCCCGTCGTCGCCCCGCAGGTGAGCAGTCTCCCCCCCCGTGCGAGGGAGGCGATCGATTGCTTCCAGGTTTCCTTCCCTACGGAGTCGAGCACGATGTCCACGCCTCGTTTCCCGGTGATCTTCCGGGTCTCGCCGGCGAAGTCGGCCGTCCCGTGGTCGATCCCGAAATCCGCACCCATCTCCTCCGCGCGCCGAAGCTTGGCCGCGCTCCCCGATGTGACGCCGACGGTGAGCCCGAGCAGCTTCGCGATCTGGAACGCGGCGAGGGAAACGCCACCCCCGATGCCGACGATAAGAACCGACTCGCCGGGTCTTGCCTTCGCTTTTGTGACGAGCATGCGCCAGGCGGTGAGGAATGTGAGGGGAAACGCCGCGGATTCCTCCCAGGTGAGACCCCCGGGTTTCGGGTAGGCGTTTATCTCGGGGGCAACGACGTATTCGGCGAAGGTCCCCCAGACGTGCTCCCCCAGGAGGTGGAAGCTTGCGCAGAGGGAGTGCTCGCCACGGAGGCAGAACTCGCAGGTTCCGCAGTGGATGCCCGGGTTCAGGACGACCTCGTCCCCCTGCTTCCACCGCGTTACTCCCGTTCCCACCGAGTCGACGACACCCGCTCCGTCCGCCCCCATCACGTGCGGCAGCGGGAGGGAAAGCCCCGGGATCCCGGTTCGGACGAAGATGTCGAGGTGATTGAGTGCGCCCGCCCGGACGCGGACCCTCACCTGGCCCGGTCCCGGTACAGGCCCGGGCAGGTCGCCGTACCGGATCGTTTCGAGATCCCCGTGCTCGCGGAAGAAGGCGGCCTTCATGGGGACGATCCGCCCCGGGGGCCACCCGTCCCGAACCGCCGGGTCATGTCTCGATCTTGTTGCGACGGATGAGGTCCTCGAGGACGGATACGTCTATCTGAAGAAATTCCGCGGCCCGCTCCCTGTCCCCCTCGGCGAGCGCCAAGGCCTGAAGGACCATCGGTTTTTCGAGATCCTGTATCGCATTTCGGATGTCGGTTTCCGGCGGGACTTCCGCCTGCCGATCCGCCGGTTTCCTCCCTTTCCTGCCGTACAGGATCTCGGTGGGCAGGTCCGCGGCATCCACCACCGTTCCCTGCTTCTTCCGCTTGGAGATCGCCTTCACGAATTCCTCGAGCTCCCGCACGTTCCCGGGCCAGGAATAGGCCGAGAGGGCGGCTATGGCCGTCTGGCTGAAGCCCCGCAGGGGCTTCTTCCGGTTCCGGTTCTCCTCGAAGAGGAAGTGGTGAAGAAGCAGGGGGATGTCCTCCGCACGCTCCCGGAGCGCCGGGATGCGGATTGTCCCCGGGGCGAAAAGGTCGCGAAGCTCTTCTGTCGCTTTCCCCTTGGCGGTGAGGGTTTCGAGGTCCGTCGAGGAGGAAGCGACCACCCGGATGTCGAGCTCGACCTCCTGGGTGGAGCCGACGGGAGTGATCGTCTTCGCGGCGAGGAGGGTGGTGATGCGTTCCAGCACCCGGGGCCCCGCCTCCATGATTTCCGAAAGGAAGATGGTCCCGTTGTTCGTCATCGCGATTTTCCCCGGACGGGGAAGCACCGCCCCCTCGTAGGCTCCCGCGGCGTACCCGAAGAGATCACCCTCCAGTTTCTCCTCGCCCGCTCCCGCGCAGTGGACCGGGACGAAAAGACCCGAGGAGCGGGAACTGTGAAAATGCAGTATTCGCGCGAAAAAGGATCGCCCCGTGCCCCTCTCTCCGACCAGCAGCACCGGTGTTTCCGTGTCGGAGAGACGCTGCACCGCGGCGATCATCTCCTGGATAGGCGGGCTTGTGCCGACGACGGAGTGCAACAGGTGCCTGCCGCGGGATTCGGCCTTGAGGTAGAGGTTTTCCCTCTTCAGTTGCCTCTGGATGTAGGCCTTGTCCACGAGGTGGAGAACTTCCTCCGCCTTGAAGGGCTTCGCCAGGTAATGAAACGCGCCCGCCCGCATCGCTTCGATGGCGGTGTCCACCGTGCCGTACCCGGTCATCATGATCACCTCGGCGTCCGACTGGAGCTTCCTGGCCGTTCGGAGCACCTCGATCCCGTCGGGTCCGGGCATCTTCAGGTCGGTGAGGACGATGTCGAAGCGGCTCTGCTCGAGCCTGTCGATTCCGGACGACCCCGAATCGGCGGTTTGTACCTCCCATCCTTCCGTCCGGAAGAGATCGTCGAGGAAGGTAAGGATCTGGAGTTCGTCGTCGACGATCAGGATTCTCCGGTGCGATGGAACCCTCATGAATTACTTCCTCCTGACTGCCCAGAAGATCGCGGCCCCGCCCGCAGCGAGGATGAGCACCAGGGACGCCCACTCGAGCCGTCGATAACGGAAACGCGTGTTTTGCTCGGCGGCGGCCCGCTCCTGGTACGCCCTCGCCCCCCCCGCGGCGTTGTTCGCGTAGACCGGGAACGGTGGCACCGCCAGGAGGGAGAGGCAGAAGAACAGCAAACCGAACACGAACCCCCGAGCTCCTCTCCGGCGCGGAGTGGGGACAGGCTTCATCGTCTATTTATACCACGAATCGGAGGGACGCGGAGCAGGAAGCGCATCGGTTCCCGGAGAGGCCGGAGGAGTCGATTCGGTACCTTTGCCTCCGGACGACGATACCCCCGCATGCCGGACAGACGGTGTCCTCGGCCCCATCCAGGGGATAGTTCCCCACGTAGACGTACGGCAGCCTCTCCCGCGCGATCCGAAAAGCCGCTGCGAGCCGATCAGGAGGCGTGGGGGGGGCGGTGAAGCGATACATGGGCATGTACCGGGAAAGGTGAAGGGGAATTTCCGGGTCGACCCCGGCGACGAAGTCGACGACGGCGCGGATCGCCTCCTCCGAGTCGTTCTCCCCGGTGACGAGGAGGGTGGTGATCTCCACGTGGGTGGCTTTCGCGCTCTCCCGGATGGTGTCGAGCACGGGGGCGAGTTCCCCCCCGCAGATTTTCCGGTAGAACGTTGCGTCCATCGATTTCAGGTCGACGTTCATTGCGTCCACCAGGGGGAGGATTTCGGCGAGCGGCCCAGGCGAGACGTACCCGTTGGTGACAAGGACGTTCGTCATGCCGGCCTTCCGGAATTCCCGGGCACAGTCGACGACGAATTCGAACCATATCAGCGGCTCGTTGTAGGTGTAGGAGATTCCGACGGCCCCCTCCTGCCGGGCGGCCCGCACGAGGTCGGGAATGGGCACGGAGGTTAAGGGGGCGCGTTTCTCGACCAGGTGGTAGTTCTGGCAGAAGCCGCAACGGAAGTTGCAGCCTACCGATCCGACCGAGAGTATCGGTTTCCCCGGGTGGAAGTGGAAGAGCGGTTTCTTTTCGACCGGGTCGACCTGGACGGCGGCCACCTTTCCGTAGGTCAGGGCGAACAGCCATCCGTCCCGGTTCTCCCGGACGCCGCAGATTCCCTGCTTCCCCTCGGAGATGAGGCAGCGGTGGGGGCAAAGTTCGCACCGCACGGCGCCATCCTCGTGCCGCCAGTGGGCGGCCGGCCGGAGTTCAGTGCCGGACATGGAACCCCTCGTACGGTTCTGCGGATTTGCGCCATTCCACGGCGATGTCCTTGACGACCGCGCCCGGGGGACCCTCGCGCAGGAAGGCGATGACCTTCTCCACTGCCTCCCGTTCCCCCTGGAGGACCGCCTCGACCTGCTGTCCCGGGAGGTTGCGGACGAAGCCGGCCACGCCTAACCGGGTTGCCGCCTCGCGCGTCGATGCGCGGAAGAAGACCCCCTGGACGCGGCCTGTCACCACCACGTGGGCCTCCCGGAAATCCTTCATCCATCTCCTCCGAAATCTCCCTCGAGAAATTCCTCCTCGCCGATCACGCGGATCCCCATCTCCTTCGCTTTCGCGATCTTGGAGCCGGGGTTCTCTCCCGCCACGAGGTAGTCCACTCTCCGGCTGATCGCCGTCGCGACGGTTCCCCCGCCCCGGCGCACGATCTCCTTCGCCTTCGCCCTCGGGAGCACGAGGGTTCCCGTGAAGAGGAATGTCTTTCCGGCGAAGACCCCCTCGGCCGCCGGCTCCGGACGGATCGTAAGCGTGTTTTCCTCCAGGAGATGGTCCATGATCCGCTTTCCTTCCGCGGAGTCGAAATATTCCCGGATGCTCCGCGCCACCTCGGGTCCCACCTCGTGGACGGCGGAGAGATCCTCCGGGGCCGCCGTCCGAATCGCCTCGATCGTTCCGAATCTCCGGGCGAGCACCCCGGACAGGTGCTCCCCCACGTGGGGGATCCCCAGGGCGTACAGGAAGCGGCCCAGCGTGGGGGTGCGGCTTCGCTCGACAGACCGGACGAGGTTGTCCGCGGACTTGTCCCCCAGGCGCGTAAGCCCGGCCAGCATATCCCGGTTCAGCCGGTACAGGTCCGCCGGCTCGGCGACCAGACCCTCGTCCACGAGAAGGGAGAGGAGCCTGGGTCCGAGCCCTTCGATATCCATGGCGTTCTTCGAGACGAAGTGGCGGAGCGACTCCTTTCGTCGCGCCACGCAGTCCCTCCCCGTGCAGCGGTGCGCCGCCTCGCCCGAAATGCGCACCACGGGTGAGCCGCAGATCGGACAGCGGTCGGGAATCCGGAACGGCATCCCCCGGTTGTGCTCCCCGCGCTTTGCGGATAGGGATTCCACGACCTCGGGGATCACGTCCCCCGCGCGCTGGATCACGACCCGGTCCCCCACCCGGATGTCCTTGGAATCGACGTTGTCCTGGTTGTGCAGTGTGGCCCTCCCTACCCTTACTCCCCGGACCGTCACGGGGGACAGGATCGCCACGGGGGTCAAGGTTCCCGTGCGGCCGACGCTCACGACGATCTCCTCCACCGTCGTCTCCGCCCGGTCCGGGGAGAACTTCGCCGCAATGGCCCATCGGGGAGAGCGCGCGACTTCCCCCAGTTCCCGCTGGATGCCCAATTCGTTGACCTTCGCCACGATGCCGTCGATCTCGTAGGGCAGGGAATCCTTTTTCGCTTCCCCCTCCCGGTAGAACGCGATCACTCCCTCGATGTCGAGCGGGTCGTCAAGATAGTTCCGATCCGCGGGGTCATGGCGTTTCTCGCCGGGGAGGAACCCCCTTGTCCAGCCCCGGTTCACGGGGAATCCCCACGCGTGCAGCCGGTCGAGTTCCTCCATGTGGGTGGCGAAGGGAGGGGGCTCGAAGGGCGGGTGAACGGAGGCTCCGGGATCGATCCGCCCGATCCCGTAGACCCAGAGCCTGAGGCGCCGGCTCGCGGTCACGCGCGGGTCGAGCTGGCGGACCGACCCTGCCGCGGCGTTCCTCGGGTTCGCGAAGGCTGCTTCCCCCAGGCGTTCCCTCCCGCGGTTCAGGCCGGCGAAATCCTTCTTCGCCATGAAGATCTCGCCGCGCACATCCAGGATTTCCGGAACGGGCCCGGCCGCTGACGTTCGCGGGATGGTGAGCGGAATATCCGAAATCGTCTTCAGGTTTGCGGTCACATCCTCCCCCCGGACTCCGTCCCCTCTCGTGGCTCCCCGGATGAGGCGTCCGCGTTCGTAGGTCAGTTCCACTGCCAGCCCGTCGATCTTCACCTCGGCGGTGTACCCGAACGGGCGGACGCGGTTCTCCGGGAAGCCCCGGCTCTCCAAGTGGCGGCGGATCCGGGCGTCGAACTCTCTCAACTCGTCCTCACCGAATGCGTTCTGGAGGGAGAGCATGGGACTCTGGCGCACCACCACGCCGAACGCCTCGACCGGCTCCGCTCCCACCCGCCGGGTCGGCGACTCGGGATCGGCCAGCTCGGGATGGGCCTCCTCGAGCCGCGTGAGTTCGCGGAACAGGGAATCGTACTCGGCATCGGAGATTTCGGGAGCGTCGTCCCGGTAGTAGCGGTCGTTGTGGTACCGGATCGTTCGCCTCAGCTCCTCGACGCGGGATGCGGGAGAACCGCGGGACATCCTTTGTTCCTTTCGAAAACGGCCTTGGGAAAAGACTTTGATCGGCTTCCCAGCACGATTATACAATGGAAATCGTTGAGCACTCCTTCGTCTGCCGCAGGGGAGCCGCCGGGAGAGGTGAACGATGAAATCGTTCTGGAGAAAGCTTTGGGGGGGCGGCCGGAAGGATCCCGATGAGGGAAAGGGCCAGTACGGAGTGGATTATGTCGGCGTGTCCGAGCTGATGCGATTCAACAGGAACCTGCTCGAGGCCATGAAGCACGAGAAGAGCGGGATCGAGCTGTACACGAGGTTCCTCGCGGAAGCGAACGACGAGAGGGGCCGGGAGATGTACCAGAAGCTCCTCGAAGAGGAGCGCCGGCACATCCGCATGGTGGAGGAGGAGATCGAGGAGCACAAAGATCAGGGATACTGGTCCTGACGGCCTCGCCGGCCGGTTGTGCCTCTTCCACCTCCCGTGCGCTTTACCCCTCGAGCGCCGCGATTCCGGGGAGCCGTTTCCCCTCCAGAAGCTCGAGGAACGCTCCGCCGCCGGTCGACACGTAGGACATCCGGGAAAACAGGCCTGCCTTGTGCAGCGCCGTGTCGGTGTCGCCGCCGCCGACGATGGTGATCGCGTTGCTCTCCGCGAGGGCCCGCATGATCGAGTAGGTGCCGTTGGCGAACGGCGCGATCTCGAACGCTCCGAGCGGTCCGTTCCAGACGATGGTCTTCGCGTCCTGGAGCGCCTCCTTGAAAAGGAGCGACGTGGCGGGCCCGATGTCGGCTGCCGTCCACCCGACGGGGATCTCCTGGGCGGGGACGATCTTCGAGGATGCCGATGCGTCGAGCCGGTCGGCGACCATGACGTCGACGGGGAGGTAGAGCTTGACCTTGCGGCCGGCGGCGTTCGCCAGCACCTTTCCCGCCATTTCCACCATCTCGGCCTCGTACAGGGAGTTCCCCACCTCGTAGCCCCGTGCGACGAAAAACGTGTTGGCCATCGCGCCGCCGATGAGGATCTTGTCCACCTTTCCGATGACGTTGTTGATCGCCTCGATCTTCCCGGAGATCTTGGCCCCTCCGAACACCGCGGCCAGCGGGCGGGCGGGGGAGACGAGGGCTTTTTCGAAATAGGCGATCTCGTCCTTCATGAGAAGCCCCGCCGCCTTCTCCTTGACGAACCGGGTGACGGCGACGTTCGATGCATGCCCCCGGTGGGCGGTCGCGAAGGCGTCGTTCACGTACACGTCGCAAAGCGCCGCGAGCTGCTTTCCGAATCCCTCGTCGTTTTTCTCCTCGCCGGGATGGAATCGCACGTTCTCCAGGAGGATAACGTCGCCCGGCTGCATCGCCGCCACGGCCTTTTCCGCCGCCTCCCCGACGCAGTCGGGAACGAAAGGAACTTCCTTCCCGAGGAGGGAGGAGAGGCGTTTTGCCGCGGGAGAGAGGCTCATCTCCGGGATCGCCTTTCCCTTGGGACGCCCCAGGTGGGACAAAAGGACCGTCTTCGCCCCCCGCTCCCGGGCCAGGCGGATCGTGGGGAGGACGGCCTTGATCCGCGTGTCGTCGGTGATGTTCCCGGCCTTGTCCAGCGGGACGTTGAAATCTACGCGGATGAGGACCCGCTTCCCGGACAGATCAAGCTGCTCGATGGTCCGTACTTTCATCGTGTTCCCTCCCGGGCAATCTGCGTGCATGGTACCAGAAAGCCCCGGCGCCGTCAGGCCCTCAGCCGCCCCATCACGATCTCCAGCGCGATCAGCAGGATGACGATCACCTCCAGCGTCTCGGCGCGAGCCGCCGCCGCGCGGACGTCGCTCATGGCAGGGACGCCTGGAGATAGGGAATCAGATTGAACAGGAGGTGCAGGAACACGGGAACGTAGAGGTTGCCCGATTTCTTGCGTCCCCAACCGAACAGGAGGGCGGGGAAGAAGGTGAGCGCCCGGTACGCCGACGCGTGGATGACGAGGTGCCCCGCCGCGAAGAGAAGGGAGGTGGCGGTGACCGGCTCCCACCCCTGCTCCTCGAAGACGTCGTACAGGTACCCGCGGAAAAAGACCTCCTCCGGGAGGGCGACGAGGATTGCCTGCCGGAAGACGAATGTTACGAGCGGGGGCCCGTACGCTCCGCGGGAGGGGGAGAACAGCGGAAAGGGAAGGGAGGAAACGAGAAGAAACACCAGGACTCCCCCCGTCCCCAGGGCCAGGAAGAGGGCTACACTCCGTTTCACGTCCGAAAGCCGGGTCCAGGAGGGCGTCCGTTCCCGCCGGTAGTACAGAAAAGGGGCATAGAGGAACAGGGCCGCCCCCAAGAGGTCGGGCTGAAGCAGCGGGAACCGGGAGGGATAGCGGGTAGCCAGGCGCAGTGCGAGGGCGATCCCGGTGAGAAGGAGAATCGCCTGGATGGGGAAGGACCCGCGCATACGCACTTCCGTCGGGTTCCCTTTATCGAACCGGTCGGATCCGGTGGAACAGCTCCGGAAAACGGTCGATGGTGAAGTCAGGGGGATGTTCCGCGAACCCCTTCGCACCGAGTCCGTAGGAAACGCCGCATGTGGCGACCCCGGCGCCCTTCCCGGCAAGAATGTCGTTCACCGAGTCCCCCACCATGAGGGATTCCGCGGGAGAGGTCCCCCGCTCCTTCATCATACGGAGAAGCCCTTCCGGGTTCGGCTTCTTGCTATCGAAGCTGTCCCCCCCGCGTACATCGGCGAAGTGCCGGGCGAGCGACAGGCCGGAAAGGATGTTTCGGGTCATGTCGACCGGCTTGTTGGTCAGCAGGGCCATCTCGAACGCCTTGCTGTGCGCTTCCAGGCTTTCGCTGACCCCCGGGAAAGGGACGGTCGTGTCCAGCAGGTGCTCCCGGTAATGGGTGAGGAACGTCTCCAGAACAAGGGGAAGGATTCCCCTCCCGTCGATCCCCAGGGATCGCCGGATAAGAACCGAGGCCCCATCGCCGACGTAGGAATAGACCGTCTCGTTCGGCAGAAGGGGGAACCCGAACGCACCGAGGGCATAGTTGACCGAATTCGCCAGGTCGACCTTGGAATCGACGAGAGTTCCGTCAAGGTCGAACACAACCAGGCGGACCGCTTTTCCCATATCGTCCCTTCCTCCGTTCGGAAAGAATTTTTTACACGCCTACTATTCTAATGGAAAATCCCCGGTCTCCGGGACAAGGGAACTCCCGGCCTGCCTCCTCTTCTGTAAACCTGCTATCAGTTCCCGGGTTGACAGCGGCGGACGCTTCCGGAAGAATGGGGGATCGGCGCATCCACAGCCAGGGGGGGGCCTTGGAGGACTTCTGGAACCGGATCCGGGAAG
>JBAUKK010000207.1:0-3525 GCA_049577645.1 Candidatus Deferrimicrobiaceae bacterium | reverse complement strand
GGGATGAAGATCTTGGGCTGGGCGGAAGGGTTGCGGGCAATCCCCTCCAGGCCGGCAGCGATCGCTCTGCCCTGGCCGAGCGCTCCTCCGAAGGATGCGATGGCTATGCCAAACCCGGCAGCCAGCGCGATGAAGGTCTTGACGCTGTCGCTCATCCCGGCGGCAGCCCCTTCCTCAGCCGCGAAGGCCACGGCGGCCACTGCTACAAAGAGCAGTGCGAGCAGAGAAGTGAAGGAAACTTTGCGGAACATCGGGTACCCCCCTTTACGTTGGTATGGAATCCCGCCGGGTGGTACCGCCCCTCCGACGGGGGTGATGCCGATTGCCGTTACCCCGTCAGTGTTCCTCTTCGTGCGCGACGGCTCCCGCGATGTAGATCATGGAGAGCACCGTGAAGATGAATGCCTGCATGAACGAGACGAAAACCCCCAGGCCATAGAAGATCGACGGGACGACGAAGGGAACCAGTCCCAGGAAGATCGCCACCACGAGGTGGTCGCCGGTGATGTTCCCGAAGAGACGAAGCGACAGGGACAGCGGCCGGGCGAGGTGGGAGACGATCTCGATCGGCAGCATGATCGGGGCCATCCACCAGACCGGGCCCAGAAAGTGCTTGAAGTAGGCGATTCCATGCTCCCGGACGCCGTAGTAGTGCGTGGACAAAAAGATGACGACTGCCAGGCCGACGGTGATGTTCATCTTGTCGGTCGGCGGAACGAAGCCCGGAATGAGCCCCAGCAGGTTCATGAAGAGAATGAAGATGAAGGAGGTGGCGAGCAGCGGGAGGTACGTTTTCGCCTTGTGCCCGATGATGTCCTCCGCGAGGGTCATGAGGAACGACAGGATGAGCTCGAACAGGTTGCGCATCGTGAGCCTTGGCTCGGGGACGACCAGGTCGGCCGGCTTCTTCCCCCGGAAGGATACGGCGGAGACGACCACGATCAGGACCGCGATCATGATCGCGGAAAGGACGTATTGCGGGACGGGGAGGTGAAGCAGCTGGAACCAGGAAAACGCCTCGTGGCCCCCGGCCGCCAGCGCCGTGGCCGGCAGAAGCGTTACCCCGAGAAGCACAACCCACCATCTGCGCATCGTGCGTTCCCTCCGAAGAATTACTTGGTCTCTACCGCCCGGGAGACCCCCTCGAGCAGGACGCCCAAAACCAGCGCCGACAGGCCGAGCAGAAACCCCAGGATATCGAAGCGTCCCGACCGGACCACGAGGTACACCGCGGCCACCAGGGCGAGGAACTTCAGTATGTACTGGACGACGAACCCCTTCTTCAGGCCCCCTTCGGCCGAGAACGCTTTTCCCAGGATCTTCCGTATCAGGTAGAAGTTCCCGTAGGCGATCGCCGCGCCGCACGCGGCCCCAGGGAGCATCGGGTACCGTCCGACGATGACAATCCCGACAAGGATCACCGCGGCGGAAACCAGGATCTTCGTCTCCAGGGACCGGGAGGCAGGGAGGTCCGTCCCGTCCCCCTCGCGAGGGGGGCCGACTCCCGGCACCGTTGCCCCTCCCGTCCCGCCGGGCCTGTTACCTTCCACCGGGTTTCCTCTTGTCCTCTTCGTCCTTCTCCAGACCTTTCCCCGACCGGAGGGCGGCGCGGAAGAGACTTCGCAGGCCTGCCGCAAACCCGATCGCCATCCAGACCACCGTCATCCAGGGACCGGTCCCGAGCCACTTGTCCAGGTAATACCCGATGGCCAGGCCGAGGATGACCGCAATGGCCAGCTCCAGGCCCAGGGCGCTGTACTTTCCCAGTTCCCGGAAGAGTTCCCTTCGATCCTGCTTGCCGGTCACGCCGGTAAACCCCAGTTTCCTATCATAATCCCTCGAGGGCCGTCAACCGAAAAACCGCTCTCCATAGGATATCGGTTTCCCGACGGCGAATCTACCTTCGTGCCCCCCCTCCCCGGAGGGTCTCCCGCGCCGCCCCGATCGTCCTGTCGAGGTCCCGGCGGGTGTGCGCAAGGGAGACGAATCCCGCCTCGAACTGCGAAGGGGCGAGGTAGACGCCCCGGGTCAGCATCCCGTGGAAATACCGGCCGTAGGCGGCCGTGTCGCTCTTTTTCGCCGTCGCATAGTCGACGACGGGGCCTTCCTGGAAAAAGGTGGTCCACATCGAACCGACCCGGTTGGTCCAGGTGGGGACGCCGGATTTCCGGAAGGCCCCCTGGAGCCCCTCGCCGAGGTAGTCGGCCTTCCCTGCGAGTTTCCGGTAGGCCTCCTTCTTCGAAAGCTCGGTCAACGCGGCGATTCCTGCGGCTACCGCGAGCGGGTTCCCCGAAAGGGTTCCCGCCTGGTAGACGGGCCCTTCGGGGGAGAGGGCGGCCATCACGTCGCGTCGACCGCCGAAGGCCCCCACGGGCAGCCCCCCGCCGATGATCTTCCCGAGCACGGTCAGGTCGGGTTGGATTCCGAACAGTTCCTGGGCCCCCCCGAAGGCCACCCGGAAACCGGTGATCACCTCGTCGAAGACGAGAAGGGCTCCCGCCACCCGGGTGATCTCCCGCAGTTCGTCCAGAAACCCGGGGGCCGGGAGGACAACCCCCATGTTGCCGGGAATCGGTTCGACGATCACGGCGGCGATCTGTCCCCGGTTCCGGTCGAAATGCCGCCGCACGGAGGAGGCGTCGTTGTAGGATGCGGTCAGGGTGTGCTTTGCGGTGTCCGCCGGGACGCCCGGGGAATCCGGCTGCCCGAAGGTGAGCGCCCCCGAACCCGCCTTGACCAGCATCGGGTCGGCGTGGCCATGGTAGCACCCCTCGAACTTCACGATCTTGTCCCGACCCGTGAAGCCCCGCGCCAGGCGGACGGCGCTCATCGCCGCCTCGGTCCCCGAAGAGACCAGCCGGACCTTCTCGATCGAGGGGAAGGCCCTGCGGAGGAGACGGGCAAGCGTGACCTCTCCGGCCGTGGGCGCCCCGTAGCTCGTCCCCCGCCCCGCGGCGCTGCGGATTGCGGAAACGATCTTCGGGTGGGCGTGGCCGAGGATCATCGGGCCCCAGGAGGAGACGTAATCGAGGAACGTGTTCCCGTCGGCGTCGGTCACGGTGGCCCCTTTCGCCTTCGCGACGAACAGCGGCGTGCCCCCGACCGACCGGAACGCCCGGACGGGCGAGTTGACCCCGCCCGGGATCAATTTTTGCGCCTGCCGGAACAGTTTCCGCGAATTCGTCGTTTTCATACGGAACCTCCTCCCTGGCGGCCGAACAAATAGAAAGTAAGGTGGGCGAATTGTATCCGCTGCCCGGGCGGAGAGTCAAGGGAAGCATCCGTCCGAATTCCAAATGGTTTTCGTTCTGCCGTGAAACGATATTCGGGTTTGGCTTGACATGCCCGGAAGCCGGAGTGTACATATAGACCTTCTGGATTTTCGGTGAACTGTCGCAGGGAACGCGTAATGCCCGGGGAGAAAGGGATGGCTGGGGAAGCAATTGAAAAAGTGCTGATAGAGAAAGAGTTCGGGCCGCTGTGGTCCGGGGAGGAGTCCGTCGCCGTCGGCGACAAGATCTATAC
>JBAUKK010000206.1:0-2539 GCA_049577645.1 Candidatus Deferrimicrobiaceae bacterium | reverse complement strand
GAACTGCTCAGTCCGCTCCTGCGACCGGCGATGATCGTAGGTATAGGACTGGCCATCGCACAGCAAATCACCGGCATCATCACGGTCATCTATTACGCCCCGACGATTTTCCGGTTCGCCGGTTTGTCTTCCGCGTCGGTGGCGATTCTGGCCAGTGTCGGAGTCGGAGTCGTGAACGTCGTATTGACCTTGGTGGCCATGCAATTGATCGACCGGGTCGGTCGCCGGCCGCTTTTGCTGGTCAGCCTGGCGGGAATGTCGCTGAGTCTGTTCGTGCTGGGGCTGGCGTTTTCGCTTCCGCAATTGTCCGGCAGCCTGGGATGGATCGCGGTGGCCAGCCTCATGGTATACGTCGGTTCCTTCGCCGTGGGCCTGGGACCGGTTTTCTGGGGTGCGGCGCGGTTGAGTTATTGCATCGCGCGCGACGGCGAGTTGCCGGCAATGCTGAAACGGAAAGTGTGGGGCAAGCCGGCGGAAGGACTGTTGATCACCGCCGGGCTGAGCCTGTTCGTGGCCAACGCATTTGACCTGACGAGCATTTCGACACTGGGAAGTGCCGGGTTTCTGTTGATCTTCGCCGCAGTGAACACCGCCAACGCGCGGCACGTGCGACATACGAATAGCTGCCGCTGGATTTCGGCTGCCGGGGCCTTCGCATGTCTTCCGGCATTGGGCGCGTTGATTTGGCAGACGGCGCGCACTGGGCCCGGCAAGTTGTGGGCGCTGGCGGGGATGATCGCGTTGGCAGTGACGATCGAGGGAAGTTACCGGCTGGCGAAACGGGAGATTCGATTGCATGAATAACAAACCGAACCCCCTGCTCCGGGACCCACCACGCATCCTGACGATCAACGGCGGCTCGTCGAGCATCAAGTTTGCGCTGTTCGAGGCCGGTGACTCGCTCCGACAGATTCTGAAGGGCGGGATGGAGCGGATTGGACTGCCGGAGGCCACCTTGCGGGTGGAAGGCTTGAACCAGGCGGACAACTTTTCGCGGCCGGTGGCGGCATCGGACCACAAGGCGGCGGTGGGCGCGCTGATGGATTGGATCGAGGAACGCATCGGACGTGATGCATTGACCGCGGTGGGGCATCGCGTGGTGCATGGGGGGCCGAAGTATAGCAAGCCGCAGCGAATCACCGCGGAAATGGTTGAGGAGCTGCACCGGCTCAGTCCATTCGATCCGGAACATCTGCCGGAGGAGATCCTGTTGACCGAGGCGTTTCATCGCCGATTTCCCGACCTGCCCCAAGTGGCGTGTTTCGACACGGCTTTTCACCATGACCTGCCGCGCGTGGCGCGGTTGCTGCCGATCCCGCGCCGGTACGAGGCGCAGGGCGTACGGCGGTACGGCTTTCACGGGTTGTCGTATGCGTTTCTCATGGAGGAACTGGCCCGCCTGACCGGAGCGGAAGCGGCACAAGGCCGGGTGATCCTCGCCCACCTCGGCAACGGCGCGAGCCTGGCGGCGGTGCGTGACGGCAAACCCGTGGACACGAGCATGAGTTTCACCCCGACCGCCGGGGTGCCGATGAGCACCCGCTCAGGCGATCTCGATCCCGGGCTGGTTTGGTATCTGGCGCGCACCGATGGCCTCGATGCAAAACGATTCCATGAGATGGTCAATTTCCAGTCCGGGCTGCTCGGCGTGTCGGAGACCAGTTCCGACATGCGCGACTTGCTCGACCGTGAAACGCAGGACGTGAGAGCGGCGGAAGCGGTCGCGCTGTTTTGCTACCAGGTGAAGAAATGGATCGGCGCATTCGCGGCGGCGTTGGGCGGACTGGACACGCTGGTGTTCGCGGGTGGCATCGGTGAGAATGCGCCCACGGTCCGCGCCCGGATTTGCGATGGGCTGGGATTTCTTGGAATCGAACTTGAAGAAAAGCGAAACGCGGCGAATGAGGGCGTGATTTCCGCGGCGGCCAGCCGGGTTGTGGTCCGCGTCATTCGCACGGACGAGGAACGCATGATCGCCAAGACGGTTTGCCGCGTTCTCGGCCCTGACTGAATAAAGGAGAATAGAACCATGAAGACACAAACCCTTTCCCCGGAACTGTTTCACAAGATGGATGCCTACTGGCGCGCCGCCAACTATCTGTCGGTCGGGCAGATTTATCTTTACGACAACCCGCTGCTGAAGCGGCCGCTGAAGCTCGCGGATGTAAAGCGCATGCTGCTGGGACACTGGGGCACGACCCCGGGGCAGAACTTCATTTACGTGCACTTGAACCGGGTCATCAATAAATACGACCTCGACATGATTTACGTCTCCGGCCCCGGGCACGGCGGCCCGGCCGTCGTGGGCAACACATATCTCGAGGGCACGTACAGCGATATCTATCCCGACATCAGCCAGGACGAGGACGGGCTTCGGAAACTCTTTCTCCAGTTTTCGTTTCCCGGCGGCATTCCCAGCCACGCATCGCCGGAGTGCCCGGGCTCGATCCACGAGGGCGGCGAGCTGGGCTATTCGCTCAGCCATTCGTTCGGGGCGGTGTTCGACAATCCCGACCTCATCGTCGCCTTCGTTGTCGGC
>JBAUKK010000205.1:0-6124 GCA_049577645.1 Candidatus Deferrimicrobiaceae bacterium | reverse complement strand
GCGTCCTGCGACGTCCTTGCCGCCGAATGCCCGCACCAACGGCCAGAAGGTGCGTGACAGGAACTGCCCTGCCGAGAACAGCAACGGGGATGCCGCAACCTTCCCGAAAACGCGCATTCCCCGTTTCTCCATCGGCTTCGAGAATCCTTCCCGCACCCTTCGCTCCCGCAACTCGAGGAAAAGGTCCACCAGGGGAATCCGGACGGGGCACACCTCGACGCACGCCCCGCAAAGGGTGGACGCGTCCACGAGGGGGTGCGATTTGGCCATCCCGGTCAGAAGCGTCGTGAGGACGATCCCCATGGGTCCCGGGTACGTCCATCCGTACGAGTGTCCCCCCACCATCCGGTAGACGGGGCAGACGTTCATGCAGGCGCCGCAGCGGATGCACTTGAGGATCTCCCGGCATGGTCCGGAGAGGATCTCCGTCCGCCCGTTGTCGAGCAGAACGATGTGGAGCTCCCTTGCCCCCGTCGCCTCCCCGGGCTTCCTTGTCCCTGTGATCACCGAGACGTAACTGGTGATCGATTGCCCCGTCGCCGATCGCGGGAGCAGGCGGATGAAGGTCGGCAGATCGGCAAGGGAAGGAAGCATCTTCTCGAGGGACAGGATCGCGATGTGCAGCGGCGGGACCGTCGTCACCATTCGGCCGTTCCCTTCGTTGGTGAACAAGACGAGGCTCCCCGACGCCGCGGCGGCGAAGTTGGCCCCCGAAAGGCCCGCATCCGCGTTCAGGAACTTTTCCCGGATGGCCCTCCGGGCAATCTTCGTCAGTACCTGCGGGTCTTCGGTATATTCGACCCCGAGCTTCTCGGCGAAGAGCCTTCCCACCTGCTGGCGGTTCTTGTGGATCGCCGGGACGATGATGTGGGAAGGGGTCTCGCCCACGAGCTGGATGATGTATTCCCCGAGATCCGTTTCCAGCACCTCCATGCCCGCCTGCTCCAGGTGGGCGTTCAAGTGGATCTCCTCGGAGACCATCGACTTGCTCTTGACCACGGTTTTTGCGCCGCGGTCCGTAAGGATTTCGGCGATGATTTCCCGGGCGGAGGAAGCATCCTTTGCCCGGTGTACCGTCGCACCGGCCTTCGTCGCCCGGGACGCAAACATCTCTTCGTATTCCTGCAGTCGGTCCAGGACCTGCAACCGGACCGCGGAGGCCTTGTCGCGAAGCGCCTCCAGGTCGGCGACGGACGCGAAGGCGTCGGCCCGCTTGGCGCCGAAGGTATCGGCGGCCTGTCGCATCGCGGAACGCAAGGAAGCGTCCCCGAGGGACCTCATTGCATTCGCGCGAAAGGCGAGGCTCGTCTGGATGTCGCTCATAACTCTTCCGCGAGGACCTGTGCGATGTGTCTTACCTGCACGGGGTTCGCCCGCTTTTTCATCGCGTCCCCTATGTTCATCAGGCACCCCGCGTCGCAGCCGGTCACCGTGTCCGCCCCGGTCGCCAGGATGGAATCCGCCTTCTCGTCCGCCAGGGCGCAGGAGATCTCGGGAAGCTTCGCCATGAACATCCCGCCGAACCCGCAGCACCGGGTGCCGTCGGGCATCGGAACGTACCGAATCCCTTTCATCGACTGCAACAGGATCAGCGGATCATCGCGTACGCCGAGATCCCGGGCAAGATGACAGGAGGAATGATAGGTAACGGTCCCCTTGCCTGCGAGTCCCGACTCGTGAGCGTGGAGGACGCGGACAAGGAACTGGCTCAGCTCGTAGATCCGTCCCGCCGTCCGTTCGGCCTTCGCATGCATGACCGGATCGGTACGGAACAGGTCCGGGTAGCGGTGCTTGACCATGGCCGCGCAGGAACCGGATGGCGTGACGATCGGTGCGTCGCCGTCAAAGACCGACAGAAAATGCGAGGCGGCCGCCCGGGCATCGTCTGCGTACCCCGCGTTGAACGCCGGCTGGCCGCAGCAGGTCTGTTTCTGAGGAAAGACGGCATTGACGCCGAACCTCCGAAAAAGCTTGAGCATGGATTCCCCCACCTCCGGGAAGAAGGAATCCACGAGACAGGTGCCGAACAGTTGGACGCGCATATGGGTCTCCCCGGTCCTAAGTGCTCCGCTTCATAAATACGGCAACATATCCGTGCGTGGTTCCCGGTGCCAAGGGGCGCAGCGGGGGATTCCTCGGAGCGGCCTATGGAGCGAGGCGGGAATTGCGTCGAGCGGAATCGGCAGCGAGCGGGCGGAGGTCGCGAGCGTAGCGGAGAGGAAGCCTCCCGCGAGCCCCTGGCACCGGGAGGGGAAACCCCTTATGGCCCGATACGATACCGTATTTACGGTAAGCAGCACGTAAGCCCCCTGCCGCAGGGAACGGGAATCGCCTTCCGGCATGACGCCTATGCCTTCCTCGCCGCGCACCGGTCGACCAGGTAGGCGATGGACTGGTACGGCAGGCCGCTTCGGAGGGAGAGCCCGATCTCGCAGGTGCGGCTGTTCGAATACCCGGATCGGCATCCGGCCGGCAAGCCGTCACGGAGCGCCGAAAGCGCCGATTCGTTGAGCTCCGGGAAGAAAAAGATTCGGTCGCCTGCGACACCGCAGCACCCCACATGATCGGGGACCACCACCGTTTCCGCGCACGCTCCCGCCACCGCGAGGAACTTCTCCCGGAGATCCAACTTGATCGAGCTGCACGTAACGTGCACGGCGATCGTCTCCGGAATTTTCGTGAACTCCAGGGCGTCCAGGAGGAACGCATGGATGAACTCCACCGGCTCGTAGAGCCGCAGGCGCGGGTCCGGCTTCTGCTTCACCGTGTAGAGGCACGGGCTCGTGTCAAAGAGCACCGGGTATTCCCCGTCCCGGCTGCAGGCCAGGAGGGCCGCTTCAAGCTCCCTGCGCTTCCGCTCGGCCTCTTCGAAAAACCCCTTGCTCCCGAACGGCATGCCGCAGCACAGCCCGGCCATGCCGGGGGGGTACAGGATTTCGTACCCGCCCTTCTCGAGCAGCGAGCGGATCGCCTCGAAGAGGGCGCGTTGGTCCGGGTCCCCCGGGGAAGGCCCCATGGTCCGCACGATGCAGCTGGGGAAATAGACCACCTTGCGGGCGGAGCCGTTGGATGCGTTCCGGAACGTTCGTGCCGGGGCCGCGTCCGGCATGCAGGAATTCCAAAGGGGAAGCCGGTCGCCCGAAAGGGCCCTTGCCCCCTGCGCCACGGAGCCCAGGGCGCGGTCTCCGAGCACCACCCGTGCCGCTCCCAACGCGGCAAGACCCCCCCGGACCCCGGCGGTGACCGTTGCGTAATGGCCTGCGGTCCACCGGGCCGCGGACCGGCCGAAGCGGCCTTTTAGCAGGGACCGAAGCTCCTTCGTGTGTTCCCCCGTGTTGATCGACACGGGGCAGGTCGTGGCGCACAATCCGTCCGTCGCGCACGTCTGCTCCCCCAGGTACCGGTAATCGCCCTCGAACCTGGCAAAAGCCTGTCTGTCGCCTCCGACGGCCCGCAACCGGGAGATCTCCCGCTGGATGACGATGCGCTGACGCGGCGTCGTCGTGAGGTCCTTGGAGGGACACATGACCTCGCAGAACCCGCACTCGGTGCATTTGTCGATGATCTCGTGCGCTTTCGGCAGGGGCTTCAGGTCTTCCAGGTATACCTGGGGGTTGTCGTTGAGGATCACACCGGGGTTGAGGAGGCCTTCCGGATCAACGGCCTGCTTGATCCGCTTCATCAACGCATATGCCTTTTCCCCCCACTCCATCTCCACAAAGGGGGCCATGTTCCGGCCTGTGCCGTGTTCCCCCTTGAGCGAACCGTCATACTTTCCGACCACCATGTCGCACACGTCTTCCATAAATCGCTGGTAGCGCGTCACCTCCGCGGGGTCGCTGAAATCCTGAGTGAAGACGAAATGGAGGTTCCCCTCCAGGGCGTGGCCGAAAATGATCCCCTCTTCGTATCCGTGCTTCTTCAACAGGCTCTCGAGCTCCAGGGTCGCGTCCGCGAGCGTCTCGATGGGGAACACCACGTCTTCGATGACCACCGTGGTTCCGATCTGCCGCGCCGCACCGACGGCGGGAAAAAGACCTTTCCGGATGTTCCAGAGCTTCTCGCACTCCGCCTTCTGGTCCATGAAGGCGGCAGGAAAGATGGTCGGGACACCGGAAAGGAGCCCAAGGACCTCCTCCACCTGCCGCGCGAGGGCATCCGCGTCGCCGGCCCGGGTCTCCACGAGAAGCCCCGTCGCGGAATCCCCGAGGGTTTTCAGATAGGCCGGCATCCCTTCCTTCTCCTCGACGGACCGCAGGGAGGCGCGGTCCATCAGCTCGACAGCGGACACCGGGCCGGTCTTGAGCTTGATCGTCGCCCGGCACGCGTTCCCGATGTCCGGAAACAGGATCAGGGCCGAGGCATTGTGCGGGTGCTCTTCCACGGTCCGGTACGTGACTTCCGCGATGAACCCCAGGGTCCCTTCGGACCCGACCATCAGGTGAAGAAGGATGTCGATGGGGTCGGAGAAATCCACGAAGGCGTTGATGCTGTATCCCGTGGTGTTCTTGATGCGGAACTTGTCCCGGATCCGCTCCCGGAGAACGCTGTCCCCGGCGATCTCGTCCCGGATTTCCTCGATCGCCCGGATCATCTCCGCGTGGGACGCCAGGAGGGAGCGGCGCGAGTCCGGGTCGGCGGTGTCCAGCACGGTCCCCTCGTGGAAAATGATCTTCATGCTCTCCACGGTCCGATAGCTGTTCTGCGCCGTTCCGCAGCACATGCCGCTCGCGTTGTTGGCGGCGATCCCCCCGATCATGCAATGATTGATCGACGCGGGGTCCGGGCCGATCTTCCGCCGGTACGAAGCGAGGCGGGCATTGGCCTCGGCTCCGATGACCCCCGGCCCCAGCGAGATTTTCTCCCCGTTGCCATGGATAATGCAGTTCCGCCATCCTCCGGCCAGCACCACCAGGACGGAATCCGTAACCGCCTGGCCGGACAGGCTCGTGCCGGCAGTACGGAACGTGACGGGAACGTGCAAGGGGCCAGCAGTCCGCAGGAGATGCGCGACCTCCTCCGGGGTGTTCACCTTGACGACGATTTTCGGGACGAGGCGGTAGAAACTGGCGTCCGTGCCGAAGGCGAGCGTCCGGAACGGGTCGCAGAAAATTCGGGACGGGGGGATGGGCGGGGAGATGCGATCATGGAAAGCCCTGTACGCTTCCGGGAGCGCAAGGATATCCTCTTTCCTCGATCGTAACGCCATTTCGATGATCCTTCCCGAAAAAACTATTTCCCTATTGTATCGCCCTGCGGAGAAACGGATAGGAGAAAAGAGAACCGGTTACGGTTTCGCCTGTCTTCCCCGCACCGGTCGCGGGGGAACGATGATCGCCTCGCCTTCCAGCACCACTTCCTCGCGCTGGTTCATGCACAGTGTCCTGAGTTTCAGCCGCTTCCCGGAGATCACCTCGACGACCTCCGCCCGGGCCGTGATCTCGTCCCCGATCTTTACGGGGGCCAGGAAGGCAAGCGTCTGAGACACATACAGGCACCCGGGCCCCGGAAGCTTCATACCGATCACCGCGGAGATGAGCCCCGCCGTCAGGATCCCGTGGGCGATACGTTCCCCGAACCGGGTCTGCGCCGCGAACTCCTCCGAGATGTGGACGGGGTTCCTGTCGCCGGTGATCTCCGCGAACCGGAGGATATCCTCCTCGGTGATGACCTTGGTCATATCCGCCGACTGGCCTACTTCGTACATCACGATTCCCTTCCCTTTCTCCGGTGCGTCTGTCTGTCGTCAGAAGCGGGCCCCGGACAACAATCCTCATTGTACTCGCAACGCCTACCTGTTTCCCACTTCGGGGGGAAATCCCTATTCCCGGAATGCGGGGGCGCAAGGATCCGCTATAATGGCAGCGATCGAAAGAACCGGCCGGGGGAGGAAAGAGATGCGCGAGCGCGGGGAAAGGGATGTGCGGGCCTTCCTCGAAGGCGCTGGAATCGAAAAGGAGATCCACTCCTTCGAGGAATCGACGCACAACTCGGAGCTGGCGGCCAGGACGCTCGGCGTGGAGGTCGGGCAGATCGCGAAGACGATCCTGCTCCTGGTGGACCATTCCCCTGTGGCCGTGGTGATTTCCGGGGACCTGCGGGTGGATCTGAAAAAGGTGAAGAC
>JBAUKK010000204.1:0-1918 GCA_049577645.1 Candidatus Deferrimicrobiaceae bacterium | reverse complement strand
AGCGGAACCGGCAGCGAGCGGGCGCAAGGTCGCGAGCGTAGCTTCCGGGGAAGCCCCCCGCGAGCCAGGGTCCCCGGTGGCCGCCGAGGAAACGGATCAAACCATGGAGTACCGACAGAAGGGGAATCGTGCGATAATGCAACGGCTACGAAATACCGCGGAGGGGACGACGTGCCGACCTACGAATACAAGTGTGGAAAGTGCGGGGAGTTCGAGAAGGAGCAGCGGATCACGGACCCGCCTCTTTCCAAGTGCCCGCATTGCGGCGGGAAGGCCGCGAGACAGGTCGGCGGAGGCGGCGGATTCATCCGCAAGGGGGGCAACTGGGTCTCCAAGATGGCCTCCTCGGGGGACAGCCCGAAGAAGATCACGGATCGGATGATGAAGCAGACGGTGGGCGAGGTGGCCGAGGATATCGCCCGCGGTTCGAAGGACCGGACCCACTAGCTAAAGACCTGTCGGAACGCCCGGACGACCCGGGCGACCTCCTTTTTCCCTATTCCCAGGTGGGTGACCGCGCGGAAGTCCGGGAACGCCCGGTCGTCTACGAGAACGCCCGTTTCGCCCAGCGCCTCCTGGAACCGGGGGAGGGACACGGTCGGCATCATCCACCGGAATCGTATGATGTTCGTCTTCACGGGGGAATTGATCAGCGCGATTCCGGGGAGCTCCGCGAGCGCGCGGGCAAGCTCCTTCGCGTTTTCGTGGTCCTCGGCGAGCCGCTTGACATTGTTCCGCAGGGCGTAGAGTCCCCCCGCCGCGACGATCCCGGCCTGCCGCATCCCCCCACCGATACGAAGCCCCACGCTCCTCGCCTCCTCGATGAAATCGCGGGAGCCCACGACGACGGAGCCGACGGGCGCCCCCAGTCCCTTGGAAAGGCAGAACATCAGGGAGCCGCTCGCTTTTCCGTATTCCGCGGGCGGCACCCCGGAGGCGACCGAGGCGTTGAAGATCCGGGATCCGTCGATGTGGACCGGGATGCCGGCTTTTCGGCAGAGGACGTGGATCCGCCTCAGGGAGGCGATGGGGAAGATCGTCCCCCCGCCCGCGTTGTGGGTATTCTCCGCGGCCACCAGCCGGACCTTCGCCCTGCCCCTCGAGGGTGCCGACGCGATCGCCCCGGCGACGTCCTCGGCCGTGAAAATCCCCCCGGGGGCGTCGATCCCCAGGAGTACTACGGCGGCGAGGTTCGAGATGCCCGGCGCCTCGCGCCCTGCGATGTGGGAGGACGAGGAGGCGACGACGATGTCCCCCGGGCCGGTCCACGAAGCGACCGATATCAGATTGCCCATCGTCCCGGAAGGGACGAAGAGACCCGCCTCCTTGCTAAACAGGGAGGCCGCGTGCTCCTCCAGTGCCCGCACGGAAGGATCTTCCCCCCGTTGCGAGTCGCCGACTTTCGCCCGGCTCATCGCCTTGCGCATCCCCGCGGAAGGGAGCGTTACGGTGTCGGATCGCAGGTCAACCGGGGCCGTCATGGTCTCCTCACGCCGCCGCGGTCAGAAAAAGCGATTTCGGGGCCGGAAGGCGCAGGTCGAGGAGCTCCCCGTTTGCCAGCAGCCGCCACCCGGGGGAATCGTCCAGCGGTTGGCTCGCCACGACGATCAGGTCGGGTTGCACCCGGGCGAAAAGCGTGTAGTAGTCCTCGTCCTTCCGGTAGTTCCGGAGGGCGAAGATCGAGTCCCCGGCGAGGATCAGCAGGTTCGCGGCGGAGTAGTTCCCCACCAGGCCGGGGTCCGAAAGAAGGCGGGACAGCGCCTCGCACAGCCCGGGATGGGTGCGCTCCTTCCAGGAGGCGGCCAGCCTCTCCAGGAAGACGAGGGTATCGCTGACCTGCCGGGCGCCGGATTCCTCCCCGATCTTCCCCCGGAAGGTCCCGTTGTGTCCGAGCGCGAGCCCGTCCACGAGGAACGGG
>JBAUKK010000203.1:0-13001 GCA_049577645.1 Candidatus Deferrimicrobiaceae bacterium | reverse complement strand
CAGGACTGGTGGCCGGCAGATTACGGCCACTACGGGCCGCTCTTCATTCGGATGGCGTGGCACAGTGCCGGCACGTACCGAACCAAAGACGGCCGGGGCGGCGCGGGCAGCGGAATGCAGCGCCTGGCGCCCATCAATAGCTGGCCCGACAACGCGAACCTCGACAAGGCGCGCCGGCTGCTTTGGCCGATCAAGCAGAAGTATGGCCGGAAAATTTCATGGGCCGACCTCATGATCCTCGCGGGCAATGTCGCCCTGGAATCGATGGGATTCAAGACGTTTGGTTTCGCCGGCGGGCGGGAGGATGTCTGGGAGCCGGAAGAGGACGTCTACTGGGGTTCCGAGACCACTTGGCTGGATGACAAACGCTACTCCGGTGAGCGGGACCTGGAAAATCCGCTCGCAGCCGTGCAAATGGGCCTGATTTACGTCAACCCGGAAGGCCCGAACGGCAACCCGGATCCGATCGCGGCGGCCAAGGATATCCGCGAAACTTTCGCTCGCATGGCGATGGACGACGAAGAAACGGTCGCGCTGATTGCCGGCGGCCACACCTTCGGTAAAACCCACGGCGCCGGCCCTGCGTCCCATGTGGGGCCGGAGCCCGAAGCGGCCGGCATCGAGGAGCAAGGCCTGGGGTGGAAGAGCGGCTTCGGCACCGGCAAAGGCGGTGACGCGATCACCAGCGGCCTGGAGGTCATCTGGACCACCACGCCCACGAAGTGGAGCAACAACTTCTTCTGGAACCTGTTCGGTTACGAATGGGAACTGACAAAGAGCCCGGCCGGTGCGCATCAGTGGCAACCGAAGGGTGGCGTAGGCGCCGGCACGATTCCGGACGCCCACGACCCGGCCAGGCGTCACGCGCCAGCCATGCTTACCACGGACCTCTCCTTGCGGTTCGACCCCGTCTACGAAAAGATCTCCAGGCGCTTCTTCGAGAACCCGGACCAGTTCGCAGACGCATTCGCCCGGGCGTGGTTCAAGCTGACGCACCGCGATATGGGTCCGCGCGCACGCTATCTCGGCCCGGAGGTTCCTGCCGAAGAGCTTCTCTGGCAAGACCCCATCCCCGCGGTCGATCACAAGTTGATTGATGAGCGAGACATTGCCTCCCTCAAGGGCAAGATCCTGGCTTCGGGGCTGTCCGTCTCCCGTCTGGTGTCGACCGCCTGGGCGTCGGCGTCCACCTTCCGTGGCTCCGACAAGCGCGGCGGTGCGAACGGCGGTCGCATTCGCCTCGCGCCGCAGAAGGATTGGGAAGTCAACCAGCCGGCCGAACTGGCGAACGTGCTGAAAACTCTCGAAGGTATCCAGAGCCAGTTCAACAGCGCGGCCTCTGGCGGCAAGAAGGTCTCGCTTGCTGACCTGGTCGTTCTGGCTGGTTGCGCAGGCGTCGAGCAAGCCGCGAAGAAGGCCGGTCACGATGCGACGGTTCCCTTCACGCCGGGACGCATGGATACCTCGCAGGAGCAAACCGATGTGGTCTCCATCGCCGTGCTCGAACCGATCGCCGACGGCTTCCGCAACTACCTCAAGGGCCAATACACCGTATCGGCCGAGGCGTTGCTTGTTGACAAGGCGCAATTGCTGACGCTGACCGTGCCTGAGATGACGGTGCTCGTTGGCGGCATGCGCGTCCTGAATACCAACTTCGGACAGTCCCAACACGGCGTCTTCACCAAGCGGCCGGAGGCGCTGACCAACGACTTCTTCGTGAACCTGCTCGACATGGGCACGGAATGGAAGGCGATCTCGGACGCCAAGGACGTGTTCGAAGGGCGCGATCGCGCAACGGGCGAACTCAAGTGGACCGGCACGCGTATCGATCTCGTCTTCGGTTCAAACTCCCAGCTCCGGGCCCTGGCGGAAGTCTATGGAAGTTCGGACGCGCAGGCGAAGTTTGTCCAGGACTTTGTCGCGGCCTGGACCAAGGTGATGAACCTTGATCGCTTCGACCTTGCGTGATCTCAGAGGATAGGCGTTAAAGGTCTTGTCCCTGGGCAAGAAGCAAGCCCCGCCCGCTAGGCGTAAGGCTGGGCGTGACAACGGCCGCCGGGGCGTGCGTCCCGGCGGCTTTTTCGTTGGTGGGGAATTCCTGTACAGAGTATTGCCGGAAACGATCAAGGGAATTTCGGCGATGCCGTACAGAATCGTTTCATTTAAATTTCCGTACCCGGGACGGCGAGCGTCGTCGCCGGCCGGTAGTCCAGTCCACGAGATGCGGACCGGTTAATGATATAAGGGGGTCATGATCCGTTCAGATCTCGGGAAATGAAGAAATACCGGGTCCTGACTGCCGTCGTCACCCTCTCTCTGGGGGTCTGCCTGTCGGCGTGCTCTCTTACCCCCCCTTTCCGGAAGGAGGCCGGCCCGCCGACCTCCCATACCGTGACCCGGATCGGGGAAACCGCCTACCGGATCGATCTCCAGGGGCTTGCGAGCACGAGCCGGCACGGGGTGACCTCGCACCTGCTTAAGACGGCCGCGTCTGTCACCCTGAAGGAAGGGTACGACTACTTCATCGTGAGCGGGGGCGAGGTCCGCGGGGAGAACGAAATGCAGTCGACGCCCTTCGCCGGATCGTCCCCGGAATCGCCCAGCGGGTCGCTGGCGGAGGGGACCGCCCGCCTCTCCCAAAGGTACTCCGGTTCCGTTCTCTTCCACATATTCAAGGGGAAGAAACCCCCGGACAACCCGCTCGCCTTCGATGCCCGGGCGCTGTCCCGGTAGTCCTTCCGTGCTTGCGCCATGAGAATCCCCTTGACGAACCTGTTTGGAACCGGGTACGAAGAATCATCGAATGACAAGGAGGGAAGCATGTCGACCGAGAAGAATCTGAAAGAGGCGTTTGCGGGCGAGAGCCAGGCCAACCGGATGTACCTGGCCTTCGCGCAGAAAGCGGAGTCGGATGGCTACTCCCAGGTCGCGAAGCTGTTCCGTGCGGCCGCCGCGGCGGAAACGGTGCACGCCCACGCTCACTTCCGCGTGATGGGGGGGGTGAAGGGGACGGCGGAAAACCTCCAGGCCGCCATCAGCGGGGAAGCGCATGAAAGCAAGGAGATGTATCCGGCGTTTCTGAAAGAGGCGGAGAGGGAAAAGAACGTCGCCGCCGCGGTTTCCTTCCGGAACGCCCTGGCCGTCGAAAAGATCCACCACGACCTCTATTCGCATGCGCTGGAAAGCATAAGCAAGGGAAAAGACCTCCCCGGGCAGGACATCTTCGTCTGCGAAGTCTGCGGAAATACGGTATACGGCCACGCACCGGACAAGTGTCCGGTCTGCGGCGCGGAGAAGTCGAAGTTCACGCGGATTCCGTAGAAAATCCGGCATTCCGTTCCACGCGCCAAAGGAAAGAGAAGGGGGATCAGCTCTCTCCCGTCCGTTACGGCACCGCGGAGGATCGTCTGCGGGGTTGTTTCCGGAGATGGATGGGCTATTGTCTCCCCCCCCGTTTACCGGTAGGATACGAGCAGCGGAACGGGTTCGGTCAACCAGCAGGCAACCGCTTATCAATCCACAATAGACCAGGGTAATACAAAGGCGCGGAAGGCGGCCCGGCGGCCGTGTCTTCCCCTCGACGTAGGGATTCCCTTCCCCCGCGGCCAGCGTCGGAGACAGGAGGCAGGGAGTTCCGGCAGGAGGAGGGGCCCCCATGTTCGTGCATGCCTTCAAGAGGGCGACCTGTTTTACCAGGCCGGTGGTGATCTCCCGCCGGTATTTCGACCGGAGCACCGACTGCGGGTGCGGTGCCTTCGTCGTGATCAACGACGAGGGCTGGATCGTGACGGCGGCCCACCTTTTATCCCCGTTCGGAAAGATCCAGCAGGACGCGGAGGCGATCGTCGAGTATTACCACACGATACGGACGATCGAGCAGGAGGAGGGAGTCCCCCGGGAGGAGAGATTCGAGAGGATCCGGCGCCTCGAGGACAACCCGAAGTGGATCACCAACCTCTCGTACTGGTGGGGCATGGACGGAGTGCAGCTCGCAGACATCCGTCCCCTCCCGGAAGGGGACCTCGCACTCGGCCGTCTTACGCCGTTCGACCCGAATGCGTGGGCCGACTACCCGGTCTTCAAGTCCCCCGTCGACCTGGGGGTCGGGACAGTTCTTTGCAAAATCGGATATCCGTTCCAGAAGTTACAGACCTCATTTCGCGAAGCGAACAATTCCTTCGACCTCGGCCCCGCGGCCCGAACGCTGGCCTGCTTTCCGATGGAGGGGCTCTATACGAGGACGTTGTCCGCGGGAAAATCCGGCGACGGGAGATACGACATCAAGTTCCTGGAGACGTCGTCGCCGGGCCTGAAGGGCCAAAGCGGCGGCCCCATCCTCGACGCGAACGGCACCATCTGGGGAGTCCAGAGCCGGACCGACCATTACGCCTACGGCAGCGTCTCCCGGGTGGAAAAGGACGGAAGAGAGGTAGAGGAAGACCAGTGCATCAACCTGGGGGTCGGCATCCATCCGGAGGTGATCGTCCAATTCCTGGAGGATAACGGGATACGGTTCGCCCTTTCCGACTACTGACCGGCCGTCCCCGCCGCCGCCGAAGCGCCGGCGCCGAAAGCGCGTTTCACGGCGCCCGCGTCCGCCCGCCCCGTGCTGCCCTCCGACGTCCCGCAGTTCTTCCTCCCGGTGCGCTCCCCGCAGGCGGAGGGGGCCAGCATTCACTACGAACCGATGCTGCTGGTAGGCGCCAAGGTCTATTACGCAAACGCGAAAGTCGGGGTCGCCGCCCGGAAGGAGGTCTGCCTGCTGGGCGAGTTTTCCGAAGGCCCCTCCCCGGTCGACTGGGACGAGGCGCGGGAAACGGAGATCCCGGAGAGCGATCTCGAGAAGTTCCCCCATGACCCCGACTCCTCCTTCGGGGAGCTGCCCCGTGAGGCGTCCAACGTGAAGAGATACCCGGAGTGGGGGACCGCCTTCAAGGAGTGGGTCTACCGGAACAAGAAGCTGGAACTGTGGAAAAGCCCGTCTTTCGGGGTCGTTTCCGAGCCGGGGGAGTCGGAGCGGGACTTCCGTATCCGGCTTGCGCAGGCCGCCCGGGAGAAGCGGGACCAGCAGGTCGAGCGGTTGCGGCAGAAGTACGCGCCCAAGATCGCGACCTTGCAGGACCGGATCCGCCGTGCCGAGCAGGCGGTGGAGCGGGAAAAGGCCCAGGCCACGCAGCAGAAGCTTTCGACCGCCATCTCCTTCGGGGGCACCCTCCTCGGAGCGTTGACCGGCAGGAAGACCATCACGCAGTCCACGCTCGGGAGGGCCGCCACCACGGCACGGGGCGCGGGCCGCACGCTCAAGGAGTCGCAAGACGTCGCCCGGGCCGATGATAACGTGCAGGCGATAACGAAGCGGCTTGCCGACCTCCAGGCGCTCCTGGACCAGGAGACCGAAGAGGTCAAGGCCGTCACCGACCCCCTCGTGGAAAGTCTGGAGACATGCGAGGTCAGGCCGAAGAAGACCGACATCTCCGTCTCCCTGGTTTCGCTGGTGTGGTTCCCCTATTGGCGGGACGGCAAGGGGGGGATCGCGCCGGCACGCTGAGGGGGCGGACCGGCCAAACGCGCGGCGCGGGACATCGGGTGGAGACCGGAAGGGGAGTTTCTCCCTCCTTCGTCACTCCCCTTTCTCCACGGCCGTCTCGAGGCTTAAGAGCTTCGGCCCCTGCTTGATCCGGAAGGCTCCGTTCTCCGTCTCCCAGATCCAGCCGGAGTAGCCGTACCCTCCGACCGCCTTCACGACGAAGGCCCCCTTCCACGACTCGGCCCTCGTCTGGTTGAGGGCGATCGTCCCGAATTTCCCGAACGTGTAGCCCGGGACCGGGTGGCAATACGGCTCCCCCGCCAGCTCCCCGGCCGCTTCCTTCGCTTCCCCTCCCCCGAAGACGGCGGCACGCAGCCCGTACTTGTGCCCCTTCGCCCGCCGCACCACCTCTTCCTTCGTGTCGAACGGGGAGGTGAACGCCACCGGGCCGAAGACCTCCTCGCGCATGCCGAGCATGTCGTCGGTCGCGTCCCGCACGATCGTGGGGTGGACCAGGTTGCCTTCGATCTTCCCGCCGAGGAGGATCTTCGCTTCCTTCGCCACGGCGTCGGCAAGCTGGGCACGGATCCGGGCGACGGCGAGGCCGCTCGCCACCGGGGAGACGTCGGTCCGCTCCTCCTCCGGCTTCCCGACGACCAGTCTCGCCGCTTTCTCCTCGAACCGGTCGAGGAATTCCTCGTAGACCGACCGGTGGACGAAGATCCGCTTCGGGGCGGTGCACGTCTGCCCCGAGTACATGAACTTCGCCGTCATGAGGTCCGACAGGGCGAGAGGAAGATCCGCGTCGGGGAATACGATGAAGGGGTCCTGCCCCGGCCCCTCGAAGATGAGCTTCTTCCCCGTCCGGCGAAACGCCTCTTCGTACGGAAGGACGTTTTCGTCGAAGCCGAAGACGACGACCGCGGAGGTGGAGGGGTCGGCAAGCGACTTCTCCACGAAGCTCCTCCCGCTCCCGCGATAGAAGCGGATGTCGTCCCCGAAGATAGGGCGGTAGAGGGATTCCGTGAGATCGCAGATCCCGGTCCCCTTCGAGGAGAACTTCACGGTCACCCGGTTTCCCACCATGTAGATCGATGTGATGGCCGTGTTGAGCCAGGCGCTGCCGTTGTAGGAGAGCATGAGGGAGACACTCGATCCTTCGCCCCCCAGGGGGCGTTTCCCTTCGAGGAAGGAGCGGGCATCGGCGTACATCCCGAGCCGGTCGACCGCGATGTCCACCTCTTGCGCGGTGTCCCGGACGGTAAACCGGATGTCCTTGACCGCCTGCCCGATGATCTCGTCCCGGCGTCTCCCGATCTCTCCCGCGAGAGCGAGCACCTTTTCGTATCTCTCCTCGTAGGATATTTGCATCCGTGCGTTCCTTTCGGAAGGGTGTTCCCTCTCCTTAGATATGATGCCACCACAACGGATTGCGGGTAAAGGAGGGCAGGGGTACATTGGTTCCGACGAAACGTTTTTAGGGAGGTAACACCATGAGGGCGGTGGTCCAGAGGGTGAGCCGTGCATCCGTAACCTCGGGAGGGAAACTCCTCGGCGGAATCGGGCAGGGGCTGACGGTGCTCGTCGGGTTTGCCCATGGCGACGACAGCGCAGCCGTTTCCTGGATGGCGGAGAAGATCGTAAACCTGCGGATCTTCGAGGACGATGGGGGCAAGATGAACCGGTCGGTCGCCGATATCGGCGGAGGGGTTCTCCTCGTGCCGCAATTCACCCTGTACGGGGATGCACGGAAGGGAAACCGCCCGGGATTCGACGCGGCCGCACGCCCCGATGTGGCGAAATCTTTGTACCGGGAAATGGTATCGCTTTTCAAGGAGCGGACATCCCTGGCGGTGGAGTCCGGGTCGTTCGGGGCGCAGATGGAGGTGGAACTTGTAAACGACGGGCCCGTGACGATCCTGCTCGAGCGGCCGGCGAAGACCCTGACCGGGAACTGACGATACGAGAGTACGTTTCCCCTTCCCCCGGTGCAAATATCTTCCCGGGGGAAAACAATAAAGATTCCTATCGTTCCTTCCGATAGAGAGAAAGGAGGACAGAACGATAAACGGGGTGTCCGGCAGACCCCCGCATCTTAGGGAAAAGATTTGAGCGACCTTATACTCATAGTGCTCCTGCTGCTTTCCATCCCCCCGCTCCTGCTCCTTCCTCCGATGAGTCTTCTTCTACCCCATCGGTGGCAAAGGCCCAGAGTACGCCTCAGCCGGGATCCCCATCGTTTCGTCCGAAGGGGCAAAGAGTCGGCCGGCATCAGGGGATTCACACTTGTAGAAATTGTCATATCCTTGGCCATCATCGGCATCCTGGCGGCCATTGCGATTCCTGCCTACAACAACTACCTCGATCGGTCTCTTGTAAAACTAAGCATCAAGAATATCCGGATCCTGGAACAGGACATCAAATCGTTCGAGATTGAGAACATGCGCCTGCCGAACAGCCTGAACGAGCTGGGCCCAGTCGAATTGCTGGCCGCAAATGGAAATTCGATCACGCAGTCTCCCCCCTTCCTCGACCCCTATGGCAACCCGTATCGATACCTGAATTTCGCCAACGAGCCGCCCGGTTGGCCCAACTGCCGCAGAGACGGGGTCGACAAACCTCTTAGCCTGGACTACGACTTCTACAGCATGGGCGCCGACGGGGTGACCCAGAAAAAATTGAACCATGCAGATAGTCTGGACGATATCGTCCGCGCACGGTCCGGCAAATTCGTGGACCTTGCCGCCAAATACTGACCGGGCCCCGTCATGAATCCGACTTTATCCTTCATGCGCGGGACCGTCGCGAAACGGATCCTGGGGCTTTTCCTGTTTTGCGCCCTTCTCCCGATCGGCAGCCTCGCGGTCCTCTCCCTTTGGGAGATGACAGGAAGCCTGAAGGAGCAGACCGATAGGCGGCTGCACCACGCCAGCAAAAACGTCAACATGGCGGTCCTTCAGGGATTGTACTCCCTTCAGGCAGAATTGGAGGTGCTGGCGTTATCTTCCGGCGGTCTATTGCGGCAATCCTCCGGAGCGCCGCGGATGACCCTCCTTCCGACCCGAAACCAGCATTTCCTCGGCCTGGCACTGTTCCGGGAGGGGGCCAAGGCGGACACACTGTTCGGGACGCCGTTCCCTCCCCCTCCCCGGCCCGACGGCATCGCCTCGCATCTGGAAAACGGGAACGCCTATGTCTTTGTCCGTGAAGTCACCGGGGGCCCGCCCCGCGTGTACATGGCGGTTTCCTCCGATCAGCGGATGCCGGGAGAGGAGGTATTGGTGGGTGAGATCCATCCGAATTACGTAAGGGAAATCATCGAGAGTGTCATGCCGGCGGAGTCCGACCTTGCGATCATGGTTTCGACCGGCGCCATCCTGTTCAGTTCCCGGCCGTTGCCTGCGGAGGTTGTCCGGCGTATCGAGGGTGAGCTGGAACACAATATTTCTGGACAGTTCGAGTGGACCGGAGGACGTGACTCCATCCTCGTCAACTACCGGTCAATCTTTATGCAGGGCCCCTATCTATCCGGGAACTGGACGGTTGTCGTCAGCCAGTCCCGGGCGGAAGCTTTCGCGGCGATTACGTCCTTCATCCGGACGTTCGGCCTGATCGTCGCGCTCACTCTCCTGTTGGTCTCGCTGCTCAGCATCGGGCAGATCCGGAAGAATCTTTCGCCCCTGGAGAGGTTGCGCGTAGGGACACAAAAAATCAGTCAAGGAGAGTTCGATAGCCGGGTTGACATTCGAAGCGGAGACGAGTTCGAGGAGCTGGGCCTGTCGTTCAACACCATGTCGGAACGACTGGGGATGCAGTTCCGGGCCCTGAATGATGGGAAACGTAAGATGGAGCAAGAGATCGCCGAACGGAAGAAGACGGAGGAACAGCTCCTCCAGTCGCAGAAAATGGAGGCGGTAGGGCAACTCACCGGAGGGATCGCCCACGACTTCAACAACCTCCTGACGGTAATCAACGGGTACAGCGGGATCGTGCTGCAGCGCCTGGGAGCGGACGACCCCATCCGGGAGAAGATCGAGGGGATCAGCAGCGCCGGGGAGCGGGCCGCATCGCTGATCAACCAGCTTCTTATGTTCAGCCGCAAGAAGGTCCTCGAACCGAAAGTAGTCGATCTGAACGAGAGCTTCTCGGGCATCGATATGTTACTCCGCAATCTGATCGGAGAACGGATCAACCTGGCTGTGATCCTGGGGAAGGACCTGGGGCGCGTGCGAGTCGACCCCGGGCAGATCGAGCAAGTCGTGATGAACCTCATCGTCAACGCCCGGGACGCGATGCCGGACGGCGGGGAACTTACGATCGAGACGGCGAACCGGGACATCGACGGCACGGACGGCTCCCCGGCTCCCTCCCTTCCACCCGGAAAGTATGTGACGATAAAGATGAGCGATACCGGGCACGGAATGGATGAGAACACACGGTCCCGGGTCTTCGATCCGTTTTTCACGACCAAGCCCGTCGGTAAAGGGACCGGGCTTGGCCTGTCGACCGTCTACGGGATCGTAAAGCAAAGCCAGGGGCACATTTTTCTCGACAGCGAGGTCCGGAAGGGCACCACGTTCACGGTGTACCTGCCCCGGGTGGAGGACACGGGCATGGATGCGGGCATTGCCGATTGGTCGCACAAAGAGGCCGCAGGAGGAACGGAAACGTTGCTGCTGGCCGAGGACGAAGACCTGGTGCGGGATCTGGTCCGGTCCGTCCTGGCGTCCCATGGATACAAGGTGCTGGCGGGAAAGGACGGGAAGGAATCCTTGGAGATCGGAAGCAGGCACGAAGGGACGATCCACCTGCTGGTGACCGACATGTCGATGCCGAATATGAACGGAGGGGAACTTGCGCAGCGGCTGGCGGAGGTTCGCCCGGGGATGAAAACTCTCTACATGTCGGGATACTTGGATGATTCCGGAAACGGGGACGACGGGATGCCTCCCGATGCGATCTTCATCCAGAAACCCTTTCGTCCCGGTGCACTCGCACGGAAAGTACGGGAGGTTCTCGACGGCTGACCCTTGGTGTCCCCCGCGTATCGCCGGTGGATCCGGGCGCTATTTTTTCGCCAGGTACCGGTGAACGCCCTCCGCAGCCGTTCGTCCCTGGTCGATGGCGCGGACGACGAGCGACGCTCCTACCATGCTGTCCCCGGCCGTGAACACGCCGGGGGAGGACGTCATCTGTTCGGGGTCTACGGAAAAATTTCCCCGGGCGTCCAGCGCGAGGTCCAGATCGCGCACCAGGGGCCCGTGTTCCACGTGGACGAACCCCATGGCGAGGAGCACGAGATCGGCACCCAGCTCGAACTCCGAGCCCGGGACCTCCCGGAAGGTGCTCCGCCCGTTTTCATCCGGCTCCGACCACTCGAGCCTGACGCACTTAAGCTTCTCCACGCCGCCCTGCCTCCCGAGGAACTCCTTCGTCGACACGCTCCACTGACGTTCGCACCCTTCCTCATGGGAGGAGGAAGAGCGCATGATGATCGGCCAGGTAGGCCAGGGGTTGCGGAGATTCCTCTCCTCGGGGGGTTTGGGCAGGATCTCGAGCTGGTGGATCTCGCGGGCTCCCTGACGTCGGCTCGTGCCGACGCAGTCCGAGCCGGTGTCCCCGCCCCCCATCACCACCACCCGCTTACCCGCGGCCGTGATCCTCCCGTCCTCCGGGATGGCCTCTCCGCCGATCGCCATGTTCTGCTGCGTCAGGAAGTCCATCGCGAAGTGGATCCCGTCCAGTTCCCGACCCGGGACGGGAAGGTCCCGGGGAATGGTGGCCCCGGCGGCGATCACGATCGCGTCGAAGGTGCGTCCCATGTATCGAACGGAAAGGTCGGTCCCCACGTTGACTCCCGTCTCGAAGACTACGCCCTCCGAGCGCATCTGCTCGAGGCGGCGGTCGATCACCCACTTCTCCAGCTTGAAATCGGGGATTCCGTAGCGGAGGAGGCCCCCGACCCGGTTCGCCTTCTCGAAGACCACCACCTCGTGGCCTTTGCGCGCAAGCTGCTGCGCGGCGGCGAGGCCTGCAGGGCCCGAACCGATGACCCCCACTTTCTTGCCTGTTCTCCGGAAGGCAGGTTCCGGCCGGATCCACCCCTCCTGCCACCCCATTTCGACGATCTGGAGCTCGATGTGGCGGATGGTGACGGGGGGAAGGTTGATCGACAGGGTGCAGGCGGGTTCGCACGGCGCAGGGCAGACCCTTCCGGTGATTTCGGGAAGGTTGCAAGTGGCGTGCAGGAGATCCAGGGCCTTGCGCCACTGTTTCCGGTACACCATGTCGTTCCACTCGGGGATCCGGTTCTTGACCGGGCAGCCGAAGGCGTGGCAGTAAGGAATTCCGCAATCCATGCACCGGGCGGCCTGGATCTCCAAGCGGTCCTTCGGCAGGAACTGCTCGACCTCCTGAAAATCGTGAATCCGCTCCTCCACCTGCCGGTACGGAGGTTTCTCCTGCGGGTATTCGAGGAAGCCGGTGGGCTTAACCACGGTACACCTCCTCGGTCGCGGATACGGTCTCGTCGTCCCGGTACTCCTCGAGGTGCATCCGTTCGAGCACCTTCCGGTACTCCACCGGCATGATCTTCACGAAGAGAGGGAGGCGCGATTCCCAGCTCTCCAAAATCGTCTTGGCGCGGGTGCTCCCGGTGAACCGGAAATGGTTCTCGATCATGACGCGAAGCTGCTTCTCGTCCTCGCCCGACCAGACGGTTTCGACGTCCACCATGTCGAGGTTGCAGCGCGTGTCGAACAGCTCCGTCTCGTCGTAGATGTAGGCGACCCCTCCGCTCATCCCCGCCGCGAAGTTGTTGCCGGTTCCGCCCAGGACCACGACGACGCCGCCGGTCATGTATTCGCAGCCGTGGTCGCCCACGCCCTCCACCACCGCCTTTGCCCCGCTGTTGCGCACCGCGAAACGCTCGCCGGCGGTGCCGTACAGGTAGAGCTCGCCCCCGGTGGCCCCGTACAGGACGACGTTTCCGGCGATCACGTTCCGGTGGGGGAGAAACCCTGCCTCCGGTGGCGGGACGACGGTTATCCTCCCGCCGGACATCCCCTTGGCGAGGTAATCATTAGTGTCCCCCACGATCCGGATCGTGACCCCGGGAGCGAGGAAGGCGCCGGCGCTCTGCCCGGCCGAACCGGTGAAGAACAGCCGGATCGTGTCGTCGGGAAGCCCCTTGGCGCCGAACCGCCGGGTGATCTCGCCGCTCAACGTGGCGCCGACCGACCGGTGGACGTTTCGAATCGGCATCTCGGCGTAGACGGGCTGACCCTTTTCCAGCGCCGGTTGCGCGATCCGGATCAGCTCGTTGTCCAGGGCCTTCTCGAGCTCGTGGTCCGGGCTCCGGACGCAGCGGCGAATGGTGTCCCGGCCGTTTCCCGCGGGCAGGAGGACAGCGCGAAAGTCGAGCCCCCGCGCCTTCCAATGGTCGACGGCCGGCTGGACCTCGAGCATGTCCACT
>JBAUKK010000202.1:0-13457 GCA_049577645.1 Candidatus Deferrimicrobiaceae bacterium | reverse complement strand
AGCGGAACCGGCAGCGAGCGGGCGCGAGGTCGCGAGCGTAGCGGAGGGGAAGCCCCGCGCGAGCCAGGGGCCCCGGTGGCATGCAGAGCGCACACCGCATTGGGGTGACGAGTGGGCGCCCCGTTCGTAACGCTCGAGGGCATCGAGGGGTCCGGCAAGACGACGCAGCTTAGGCTTCTGTCCGAATACCTCGCCGAAAAAGGAATCCCCCATGTCGTTACCCGCGAGCCGGGCGGAACTCCTCTGGCCGACGAGATCCGCGTGCTTCTCCTTTCTCCGCGCGAGGAGCGCGTCTTCCAGGAGACCGAACTGCTCCTCTACGAGGCCGCGCGCGCCCAGCACGTTCGCACGGTCATCCTTCCCGCCCTCGCTTCGGGGAAAGCCGTCCTGTCCGACCGCTTCAGCGACGCCACTACCGCCTACCAGGGGTTTTCCCGGGGGATCGACGCCGCATGGATCGAGGGTCTGAACGCCTTCGCCTCCCGGGGGGTCGTCCCGGACCTCACCCTCCTCTTCGACATCGACCCCGAAGACGGCTTCCTGCGCATCCACGGACGGGGAGGGCCCGCGGACCGTATGGAGTCCGAGGCCATCGAATTCCACCGGAAGGTCAGGAAAGGGTACCTCCGCCTGCAGGCGGAGCACCCGGGCCGGATCGTCCGGATCGACGGGGCGCTTCCGGCCGACGAGGTGTTCCGTCGCGTGCGGGCGGAAACCGCGGCGCGGTTCGGATGGTAGGGCCGTTCGGGGGCATACGCGGGCAGGACCGTGCGGTCGCCCTCCTTGCGCGCTACCTCGAATCCGGCAACGTTCCCCCCGGCCTTCTCTTCTTCGGGGAGGAGGGGATCGGGAAAGAGAAAGCGGCAGCCGGCTTCGTTTCGGCCCTCTTCTGCCGGCATCGGGGGACGGCCGGCGGGTGCGGTACGTGCCCCGACTGCCGACTTCTCGTTTCGGGATCCCACCCGAATTTCGTGCGCGTATCCCCGGAAAAGCAGAACATCCCGATCGATGACATCCGTCGCCTCCAGGAAGAGTTGTCGCTCAAGGCGTTTTCGGACAGGCCCCGCGCCGTCGTCATTACCCCGGCGGACAGGATGACGGTCCAGGCGGCGAACGCGCTCCTGAAAACCCTCGAGGAACCTCCGCCGGGGGCGCACTTCCTTCTCGTCGCACACCGGATCTCCCGCCTCCCCCCCACGATCGTCTCCCGCTGCCAGAAGGTCTCTTTCTCTCCCCTCCCGGCGAGGGAGGTGGAGGAAATCGTGGCCGGCGTCCCCGGAGTCGGCGACCGCCATTCCCGCGAGGAGATCCGCGGGGCGGCGGCCTGCTCGGGGGGAAGCCCCGGAAGGGCGCTCGAGGTGCTTAATGAATCGGAAGGGGAGCGGGAGAGATGGGTCCGCCTCTTTTCCTCGCCCGACCCGGCGGGCATCGCATCGGCCGCAGCCTCGTGGAAGGGAGCGGGGGACCTCTCGCGGAAGGTCGCTGCCCCCCTCTCCCTCGTGCGGGACATCGCCCTCTTATCTTCCGGCGCGGAAATGGGTATAATAAACGAGGATTTGAAGAACGCGCTGCGGGTCGCCGCCGGCCGAAAGACGCCCGATGAATGGGGCCGGGCGTTCCAGGCGCTTCTCTCCATGTCCCGCATGCCTCCGCAGGCGCAGAAGCAACTCATGGTGGAGGCTTTTTTGTTCGCACTCCATGGGAAAGGATGGGTTCCTTAATGGATCTGGCCGGAATAAGGTTCCGGGGTCTCTGCAAGATGAACCATTACGACTGCACCGGGACGCCCCTTGGGAAGGGGGACTACGCGGTTGTGATGACCGACCGGGGCCCGGTGCTGGGCGAGGTCATTCAGCGGATCGACAACGTCGCCTTCGCTTCGGAGAAGGCCTCTTTCCCGAAGGTGGTGCGGGGAGCCTCGGCCGACGACCTGCGCGCCAACCAGGAAAACGCCAGGCGCGAGACCGACGCCCACGCTTTTTGCCTCTCCCGCATCGTGGCCCGGAAACTCCCGATGAAGCTGATACGAACCGAGATCCTCCTCGACCGGAGCAAGTCGATCTTCTACTTCACGGCGGACGGGCGGATCGATTTCCGGGAACTGGTCAAGGACCTGGCCCACGAGGTGCGGACCCGGATCGAGATGCGACAGGTCGGCGTGCGCGACGAGGCGAAGATGGTGGGGGGGATAGGGCCCTGCGGCAAGGAGCTCTGCTGCGCCTCCCACCTCTCCGGATTCGAGCCGATTACCGTAAAGATGGCCAAGGATCAGGGGCTCGCGCTCAACCCGGCAAAACTCTCCGGCGTCTGCGGAAGACTGATGTGCTGCCTCATCTACGAGCACAGGTCGTACACGCGAAACAAGGCGTGCGGGACCCGCGCCGCGGACCGGAGCGGGAAGAACGCTCCCGCGGCCGAGGGAGGGGAGGATCTCTCCTTCCGGTTCGGAGACGAGGAGGAAGGGTAACGCGTTGAAGGAGACGTTCTACATCACGACCCCGATCTACTACGTGAACGACGTACCTCACATCGGGCACGCCTACACGACGATCGCGTGCGACGCGCTTGCGCGATGGCACCGGATGAAGGGACAGAAGGTCTTCTTCCTCACGGGGACCGACGAGCACGGGGAGAAGGTGAACAAGAGCGCGGCCCAGCAGGGGATCTCGCCGAAGGAGCTGGCCGATCGCGTCGTCACACGCTTCCAGGGGCTCTCCGAAGCGCTCACCATCAGCAACGACGGATTCATCCGGACATCCGAACCGCGCCACTACGCCTCCGTCCAGGACATCTTCCTGAAATCGCTCGCCAACGGGGACATTTACCTCGGCGCGTACGAGGGATGGTACTGCACGCCCTGCGAGTCGTACTGGACCGACCTGCAGCTGGTGGACGGAAGCTGCCCCGACTGCCGGAGGCCGGCTTCGAGCCGGAAGGAACCTTCCTTTTTCTTCCGGCTGTCCAAATTCCGGAAGCCGCTTCTCGATTACTACGAGAAGAACCCCAAGTTCATCCGCCCGGAAAGCCGCCGGAACGAAGTCATCGCCTTCGTAGAGGCGGGCCTGAACGACCTGTCCGTGTCGCGCACCTCGCTCTCGTGGGGGATCCCTGTCCCCGGCACGGACGGGCACGTCATCTACGTCTGGTACGACGCCCTGACGAACTACATCACGGGGCTCGGGTACCCGAAGCGGACCGAGGCGTTCGACGCCTTCTGGCCGGCGGACGTCCACATGGTAGGGAAGGACATCCTCCGGTTCCACGCCGTCTATTGGCCGGCGTTTCTCCTGTCCGCCGGTATTGCGCCTCCCCTGGGCGTCTTCGCCCACGGATGGTGGACGGTCGAGGGTCGGAAGATGAGCAAGTCCCTGGGCAACGTGGTCGACCCGTACGATATGGTGGAGACGTACGGGGCGGATGCTTTCCGCTACTTCCTGCTCCGCGAGGTGCCGTTCGGAAAGGACGGCGACTTCTCCCGGAAGGCGCTCGTGTACCGGATCAACTCCGACCTCGCGAACAACCTGGGCAATCTTCTGAACCGGTCTCTCAACATGCTGGGCAAATACTTCGGCTCCGTCGTCCCCTCTCCGTCCGCGCCCGATCTTTCCGACGATGCGCTGGCGGGCGCCGCCCGCGAAATCCTGCCCGCCGTGGACGCGGCGATGGAGGAGGCGGAGTTTCACAAGGTGCTCGCGGCCGTCCTTTCCCTCTCCGACGCGGCGAACAAGTATATCGACACGAACACCCCCTGGGCCATGGCGAAGGACCCCGCGCGGAAGGAGCGGCTCGGGACCGTTCTCTACCACGCCCTCGAGGCGGCGAGGATCTCCGTGTTGCTGATGGCTCCGTTCATCCCCACGGCGGCGCAACGGATGTGGGAGGCGCTCGGCTGCGACGGCCGCGTCGAGAAGGCGACCGTCTCCGAGGCGGGCAGCTGGGGGATCCTGCGCGTCGGGACTACGCTTCCCCGCTCCGTGATCGCCTTTCCCCGTATCGAAGACTAAAATGGCCCGTCCCGTCAATATGCCGTCAATCGGGCGCCGTCCAGCCTTCCCGTAGAAAGCGCTTCCCCCGATGTATTTCGACACGCACGCCCACCTGGATCTGGAACCCCTCTGCAACGCGGAGGACGATGTCGTCCATCGTGCCCGCGAGGCGGGGGTAACGCACATCGTCACGATCGGGATCGACCCGGGAAGCGGCGAAAGGGCGGTCGAGATCGCCCACCGGCACGGGGGGATCTACGCGGCCGTTGGGCTGCACCCGCACGACGCCTCCGGCTTCTCGGAGGACCAGCTTATGCGTCTTGACCGGCTTTCGCGGTGCGACAAGGTGGTCGCGGTAGGCGAAACGGGGCTCGACTTCTTCCGGGACCGGTCGCCGAGGGACGCGCAACGGGCGGCCTTCCGGGAGCAGGTGCGCCTGGCCCGGAAGCGGAACCTTCCCGTGGTCGTCCACGACCGGGACGCCCACGAAGAGACGCTCGCCATCCTCTCGGAGGAGAGAGCCTCCGAGGTGGGCGGGATCATCCACTGCTTCTCCGGGGATCTGGCGATGGCGCGCCGGGCGATCGAAATGAACTTCCTGATCTCTCTTCCCGGGGCCATCACCTACAAGGGGTCCGGGATCCAGGCCGAAGCGGTTCGGCAACTCCCGCTGGAGAAGCTGCTCCTCGAGACCGACAGCCCGTTCCTCGCCCCGATACCGCACCGGGGGAAGGCGAACGAGCCCTCGTTCGTGCCCCTCGTGGCGAAGCGGATCGCGGAGATCAAGGGGCTGTCCGCCGAGGACGTGGCACGCGTCACCACGATGAACGCAAAACGGATCTTCCGGATCCCCGCCGACGAGGAGGTCCGCGTCGCGTACCGGATCCGGAACTCCCTGTACCTGAACATCACCAACCGCTGCACCAACGTCTGCACGTTCTGCGCGAAGCGGGGGGATTTTCATGTGAAAGGACATTACCTCAAGCTTCCCGGGGAACCCGGCGTGGAGCAGCTGATTGCGGAGGTCGGCGACCCCGCCGACTACGACGAGGTTGTCTTCTGCGGGTTCGGAGAGCCCCTCCTTCGCCTCCCGGCGGTCCGGGAGGTCGCCGCAGCGCTGAAAGCCAAGGGTGCGAGAATCCGGGTCAACACCGACGGGCTGGCGAACCTCGTGCACGGGCGCAACATCCTGCCGGAGCTCGCCGGCCTGGTGGACGCCCTTTCCGTCTCCCTCAACGCCCCCGACGCCGGGACATACGCCCGCATCTGCCCGAACCGGTACGGGGAGGAGTCGTTTCCGGCCCTCCTTGCCTTTCTGCGGGAGGCGCCGAAGTTCGTCCCTTCGGTCACGGCAACCGCCGTGGCCCTTCCGGGCCTGGACCACGAGGCGGTACGCCGCCTGGCGGAATCCGTCGAAGGCGTGACGTTCCGCCTTCGCGACTATAACGACGTGGGCTGAAAAGGAGCCTTCAGACGTTCTTTTTTCCCGCGTAGAGGTATCTCTCGAACATCCGCTGGTAGTCGGTCCAGGCCGCCCCCTCCCGCACGTCTCCCATCGCCTCGAGGAAGGCGTTCGCCTTCGAGTCCATGTTCTCGACGAAGTGCAGCAGGACCGCCTCGAGCGTCTTGGGCCTCTTCGGGGAGCCGTACTCGAGCTCCCCGTGATGGGAGAGGATCATGTGTTTGAGAAGCATCGCCTTCTCGCGGGGGAATCCCTCGATCCGGGCGCACTCGCCGGTTACCCACTCGGTGCCCATGTACAGGTGGCCGAGCAGCCGGCCCTCGTCCGTGTAGTCGAATGCACCTTCGTAGGAGAGCTCCCCCACTTTCCCGATGTCGTGAAGGAGCGCGCCGGCAATCAGCATGTCCGCGTCCACCTTCTCGTAGTGCCCGGAGAGGAAGCGGCAGATCGCGGCGACCGATACCGTGTGTTCCAGGAGGCCGCCGATGTAATCATGATGCATGCTCTTCCCCCCCGGGGCCTGCCGGAACCGGCGCGCCGTCTCCGTCTCCGGGGGATCCGGGAAGATCCTCGCGAGCAGCCGGGAGAGGTCCGGATCCTTCACTTCCCTGACCAGCGCCTGCAACGTTTCCCAGAGAGGTTCGATCCCCTTTCCCGTCACGGGGAGAAAATCGGCCAGGTCCGCCTCCCCCTCCAGTTTCCGGACGTCGTGCACCTTGAGCTGGATGCGCCCCTGGTACTGGATGGCGCTTCCGGCCGCCTCCACGATGTCGTCCCGGTCGAACCGCTTCGCGATCTCCTCGGCGCGGTCCCACACGCGGCATTCCACCTGCCCCGTCCGGTCGCGCAGGGAGAGGCTTATGTACGCCTTCCCCGCGTTGCTCGAAAGCACCGCCTTGTTGCTTACCAGGAAGAGGTCCCGGACCTGCTCCCCTTCCTTGATATCCTTCACGTACTTCACCTTCGGCATCGTCTATTCCGTCCTTTGGCCGGCGAATTTCTCCAGGATGCGGATCGCGGCGCGAATCCCGTCCGCCGCGGAGGATACGATTCCGCCTGCGTGCCCCGCCCCTTCTCCCACAGGATACAGTCCTTTTACCGTAACCGACTCATAATTTTCCCTCTCGATGCGCACCGGGGAAGAAGTACGGGATTCCACCCCGTAGAGGGTCGCCTCCTGGGAGAGGAACCCGCGCACCGACTTCCCGAACGTTTCCAGCCCGTACCGGATGTCCTCCTCCACGCGGATCGGGAGAATCCCGGAGAGGTTCGCCCGCACGACCCGGGGGGCCAGCGCCCTTCCCCGGGAGAGGTTCCGGTCCTTACCCTTAAGGAAAGCCATCAGGTTCATGGCGGGAACGCCGAACCCGCCGCCGCCTTTCCGATACGCGCGCGCCTCGAGGATCTTCTGGAAGTTGACGCCGGCCAGGACGTCGCCGGCCCCGAAATCGTCCGTCGTCACGGTGGCCACGATACCGCTGTTGGCGAACCCCGAATTCCTGGCGTGTGCGCTCATTCCGTTCACCGGCATCTCGTCGGGACCGGTCGAGGCGGCCATGACCTCCCCTCCCGGGCACATGCAGAAGGTATAGACCCCGCGCCCGGCAGGCGCGCGCGCCGCCAGCCGGTAGTCGGCGGCGGGAAGGCCGGGATGCCCCGCCATCTTCCCGTACTGGATCCTGTCGATCAACTCCTGCGGATGCTCCACGCGAAACCCTACCGCGAACGGTTTCGCCGTTATCCGCACGCCCCGGCCGAGGAGCATCCGCACCGTGTCCCGCGAGGAGTGCCCGATCGCCAGCACCAGCTCCTCGCAGGGAATCTCCTCCCCGGTGGACAGACGGACCGACCGGACTGCCCCCCCTTCCGTCCCGGTTTCTTCGACCCGGGCGCCGAACCGGATATCCGCCCCGAGCGACGTAAGCTCCTCCCGCATCCGGACGCAGAACTTCCGGAGGCGGTCCGTCCCCGCGTGCGGTTTCGCCTCCCGGGGCAGCTCGGGAAGTCCGGAAAACTCCGCGAACAGCCGGATCACGTGCTCGACCAACGGGTCCCCGATCCTCGTGGTCAGCTTTCCGTCGGAAAACGTCCCCGCTCCGCCTTCCCCGAACGCCACGTTGCTCTCCGGGTCCAGCGCCCCTTCCTTCCAGAAGGCGGCGACCTGCCGGGAACGCTCCTCGACCGGCCGTCCCCTCTCCAGCAGAATCGGCGGCGCGCCGTACCGGGCGAGGGTGAGCGCGGCGAACAGTCCGGCGGGGCCTGCTCCCACGACGACCGGCCGCACGGGACGGGGACGGACGGGGACACGGGGAAACGGATCGGGAACGGGAAGGTGGGGGCGCGCCGAGGAAATCCGGGAGCACACCGCCTCCTCGAGGGCGGGGGAGCGGAGGGAGATATCCGCCGCGTAGACGCGCCGGATCGCCCCCTTGCGCCTCGCGTCCATCCCGCGGCGGGCGACGGAAAAGTGCTCCACCTCGTCCGGGGGAACCCCTATAATGAAAAGAACTTTCGAGAGGAGGTCCTCTTCGGGGAAACCCACGGGAACCCGAATATCGGAGATGCGAACGGCCAAGTGGATCTACCTCCTCCTCCTTCTCCCCCTCGCGGTTTCCCCGCTCTCCTGCAGAGGTCTCGTCAAAAACGCCTTCCGGTCGCCGAAGGTCCGGTTGATCGACGTGGCGCTCCAGTCGGACCCGCTTGCCGATCCCGGGAAACCGTGGGTCTGCATCCTGAGCCTCGAGGTGGACAACCCCAACGACTACCCCCTGGAAGTCTCCTATGTCGCCTATTCCGCGATCTTCGGGCGGGACACGGTCGCGGGAGGGGAGCACCGCGAAGATATGCGTCTCGGGGCATCGGGAATTACGGTGGTGAAGGTGCCCATCTCCCTTCTGCCCGAAGCCTTCCTCAACGCCGCAAAAGAGTCTTTCTTCGGCCGGTCCGTCACCTACGAGTTCAACGGGTCGGTCGGCCTCCGGACCCGCGTCGTCGGCGTCGTGCGCATTCCCTTCTCCCGAACCGGCCGGTTCGACCCGACCGAGTTACTGAGACGGAAAGGGTTCGGCTTCAATTGACCGGGCACGGGGGATCGTCCCCCGAAAGAACCGCCAGCAGGTTCTCGGTCGCCAGTTCCCCCATCCCCTCCCGGGCCTGCGTCGTGGCGCTTCCCACGTGGGGAAGTAGCACCGCTCCGGGAGCGCGAAGAAGTCCGGGGTGGACCTTCGGCTCCTTCTCGTAGACGTCCAGCCCCGTCGCGAAGATCCGTCCCTCCGCAAGCGCCTCTGCAAGCGCCGCCTCGACGACAATCCCCCCGCGCGCGATGTTCACCAGGACCGCCTCCTTTTTCATCTTCCCCAGGCGGTCCCGGTCGATCATCCCCCGCGTTTCGGGGGAGAGCGGGACGGAGATCACGACGAAATCGCTGCCGGACAGCAGATCGTCGAGCCCGACGTGCCATGCCCTGAGGGAGTCCTCCCGCGCCTTCGGAAGACGGTTGCGGTTGTGGTAGAGGACCCGCATCTCGAACCCCCTCGCCCGAGCGGCGATGGCGCTGCCGATCTTGCCCATCCCGACGATTCCCAGCGTCCTCCCGAACACCGGGACGCCCAAAAACCCCCAGGGGTCCCACGCGGTGAACTTCCCCGCCCGCAGGAACCGCTCCGCCTCCGAGAACCGCCGCGCGGCCGCCAGCATGAGCCCGAACCCCGCATCCGCGGTCGCCTCGGTGAGGACGTCGGGAGTGTTGCACACGCGGATCCTCCTGCGCATCGCCTCCGGCACGTCGATGTTGTTGACCCCGACGGCGAAATTGGACACGACACGGAGCGAATCCCCCGCAGCGTCCATCAGGGCGGCATCGATCCGGTCCTCCAGCGTGCAGAGGATCCCGACGACCCCGCGGACCTTCCTGAGCAGCTCCCTGCGGGGCATCGGCCCGTCGCAGTCCGGATACAGCGCCAACGCCTTCTCCCCGATCTTCGCCAGGGAAACCCCGGGGAGCCTCCGCGTGATCACCACCTTCGGTTTGTCGGCCATCCTGGCGTCTCCTCTCTCTTCCGGTGCGCTTCCATTATAGATGCAAATATGTCGGATCCCGCGCCCTCCGGAAATCGCTCGGATTCGCCCGGGATGCCGAAGGGCCGTCCGCGGCAAGCGTGGCGGAAGGCCCCTTCCTGCCCTACCGGGTGGACCCCGCCCTCCTTTTTCTCGTGCGGGAGTCGGGCAAGGCGCGCGGCATCGACGAAGGCCTTCCCGAATTGACAGGAGGAGAGGAAAGGTATATTTTCATCTTTTCCTTCGCCCTTTTCACCAAATCATCCTGCCGGGAGGAATCGACATGGCAGTCAAAGTCGGGATCAACGGGTTCGGGCGGATCGGACGCAACTTCCTCCGCGCGGCGTACAAGGACCCCGCGCTGGAAATCGTGGCCGTCAACGACATCACCGATGCGAAAACGCTTGCCCATCTCCTGAAATACGACTCCGTCCACGGGCGTTTCGAAGAGAAGGTGGAGGCCCGGGACAACAAGCTCGTCGTCGCCGGGAAGGAGATCCAGGTCTTCGCCCTAAAGGACCCTTCCGAGCTTCCGTGGAAGAAGCTCGGCGTGGATGTGGTCATCGAGTCCACCGGGAAATTTACGGACCGGGAGGGAGCGGAAAAGCACATCAAGGCGGGAGCGAAGAGGGTGCTCATCTCGGCCCCGGCCAAGAATCCCGACGCCACCTTCGTAATGGGGGTGAACGAGAAGACGTTCGACCCGGCCAAGCACAAAATCATCTCGAACGCCTCCTGCACGACCAACTGTCTCGCGCCCGTTGCAAAGGTGCTCCTGGACGCTTTCGGCATCGAGCGGGGACTCATGACCACGATCCACGCGTACACCAACGACCAGCGGATCCTCGACCTCCCCCACAAGGACCTGCGACGTGCCCGCGCGGCAGGGGTGTCCCTGATCCCGACCACCACCGGCGCCGCGAAGGCGGTGGCCCTCGTGATCCCGGAACTGAAGGGGAAACTCGACGGAGGGGCGATCCGGGTACCCACCGCGAACGTCTCGCTCGTCGACCTCACCGTCGAACTCTCCAAGGCGGCGACCGCCGAGGAGATCAACGCCGCCATGAAAAAGGCGGCGGATGGGCCGCTGAAGGGAATTCTCAAGTACGTCGACGAGCCGCTGGTGTCCATCGACTTCAACCATAGTTCCTACTCCTCGGAGTTCGATGCCCTCTCCACAAAGGTTATCGACGGAAAGATGGCGAAGGTGCTGGCCTGGTACGACAACGAGTGGGGGTACTCCTGCCGGATGGTGGACCTCGCCAAGTACGTGGAAGGAGCAGCGTAGGGGGATGCGAACCCCCGTCATCGCCGGCAACTGGAAGATGTACAAGACCGCGCAAGAAGCTTCCGCCTTTGTCGGGGAGTTTCTCCCTCTCGTGGCGGATGCGGGTCGCGTGGAGATCGTTCTGGCCCCCCCCTTCCCCTGCCTGGCTGCCGTCGCGGCCCTGACGCGCGGCACGAGGGTCGGCGTGGCGTCGCAGAACGTCCACTTCGCCGACGAGGGGGCGTACACGGGGGAGGTCTCCCCCCGGATGGTGCGGGAAGCGGGCGCCGCCTACGCCATCATCGGTCACTCGGAGCGGCGGCAATATTTCCTGGAAACCGACGGGTTCGTGAACCGGAAAGTCCGGGCCGCCCTCGCCGCAGGGTTGGTCCCGATCCTGTGCCTGGGAGAAACGCTGGCCGAGCGCGAGGCGGGCAGGACGATCGAGGTCGTGGAAAGGCAGATTCGCGACGGGCTCGTGGAGGTTACGGCGTCGGCCGCGGGGAGGATCGTCGTGGCGTACGAGCCGGTCTGGGCCATCGGGACCGGTAAGACGGCCACGCCTGCGCAGGCCCAGGAGGTCCACGCCTTCCTCCGTGGTAGACTGAAGCAGCTGTGGGGGGACGAAGCCGGGAACTCGGTGCGGATCCTCTACGGGGGTTCCGTCAAGCCGGAGAGCATCGCCTTGTTGATGGCCCAGGAGGACATCGACGGGGCGCTCGTCGGCGGGGCAAGCCTTTCCGCCGGGTCGTTCGCGGAAATCGTGAAGTACCGATAACGGAGGAACCGTAAAGCGCAATGTATACCCTGATCGTAATTCTGCACATCGTGGTGTCCGTGACCCTCATCCTCATCATTCTTCTCCAGACGGGGAAAGGGGCCGATATCGGGGCCGTCTTCGGGGGCGGCTCCTCCCAGACCCTGTTCGGTTCGAGCGGCCCCACGAGCTTCCTGAGCAAGATGACCGCCACGGCCGCGGTCATCTTCATGCTCACCTCCCTCTTTCTGGCGTACTTTTCGGGAAACCGGCCCGCTTCGAGCATCATGAAGGGGGGAGTGCCTGCCCAGACGATGCCGGGGCCGGTGGAACAGCCCGTGATCCCCCCGTCGCCGCAGGGTACCCCCGCAGCGCCCGGGAAATGATCGCGACTTCCTAAGAACCGGGACGTTCCCAAGAACTCTTCCTCCCCTGCGTCGTACACCCGGCTGGGAGAACGCCGGTGACCGGGGACCCAGGCGTAGCGGAGGGGTTCCCGAGACAACGCCACTATTGGAGGGCGCACGACGCAGGGGATCCCCCGAGGGAGTGGAGCCGGTCCCGGCGTCCTCGCATTCGGGCACATCATCGCGGCGCGCGCTGCTTGCCTTTATCTCGCCTTCCGGATCTCCTGTGTCAACTGGTGGGCCCGCCTGGCTGGATCGGGGATCCGGTAGCGGGAACAGAGGGCGAGCACGAGGGCAACCGACGACGGAAGATCCGCCAGGTGCCCGGGCGACACGAAGACGGGCTTGACCCCCGCCCTCGTCCGGACGGCGGCCCCCACGGTTTCCCCCGAAAGCGACAAGGGGGCGGTGTCCCCCTTTCCCAGACCGGGGGAGTCATGCTCTCCCGCGAGCCGTTTCTTGGCGCAACCGACGCTCGGCACGGACAGGAGGACCCCCATGTGGGAGGCGATTCCCACGCGGCGGGGGTGGGCGATCCCGTGACCGTCGAAAAGCATGACGTCGGGTCTATGGGAGAGCGTTTCCCAGGCGGCGGCGATCGCCGGGCCTTCGCGAAAGGCGAGGTAGCCGGGAACGTAGGGGAACCGGACGCGGCAGACGGCCGCCCGCTCCTCGAGGATTGCCTTCGACGCCATGTCGAAAACGACGATGGCGGCCGCCACCATCTCCTTCGCGCCGAGGAAGGTCACGTCGGCGGCCCCTACCAGACGGAGGCGATCCGGACGGAGCGGGACATGGCGGACCAGGGAACGGAGGCGTTCCTGGACCTGCCGTGCCTGCGTTACCGAAGACACGATAAAAGAAAGCGGTTTTTCCGGATCCATAAAGTTAAAAACCCCGGCGATTTCCCGCCGGGGTTTTAATTTTCGGGGGTTTATCCCCCTCGGGCCGCATAAGCCCTGTCCTTAGATCACTTTGGTGACGTTTGCCGCCTGCGGTCCCTTGGGGCCATCTGTGATCTCGAATTCGACGCGCTCACCCTCCTTCAACGACTTGAAGCCTTCCGACTTGATGGCGCTGAAGTGGACGAATACATCCGGTCCGCCTTCCTGGGCAATGAAGCCATACCCCTTCGCGTCGTTGAACCACTTCACGGTGCCTTGAGCCAATTGCGTGTACCTCCTTCTTGAAATGCGTGTCAAACCTGAGCAAATTGCCCAAAATTTGAAACAGTGCAAACTGTATCAACCGGCATACCCCCTGTCAAGAAAGAAAACCCCCGGAAACTTCCCGTTTCCCGGTTTCCACCGGGCGCAAGAGGATTGGCACGCCGAGCCGGAAAAGGAATCCCGGCGGGCGGGGTGGTACAATACGATCGTGATCCCGCCCGTCATCGTCAGCGCATCGCGTCGCACCGACGTGCCCGCCTTCCACGCGGAGTGGTTCTCCGCCTGCCTCTCCCGCGGGATCGCCTTATACCGGAACCCCTATTCCGGCAAACCGGCAGCCGTCTCCCTTACCC
>JBAUKK010000201.1:0-16367 GCA_049577645.1 Candidatus Deferrimicrobiaceae bacterium | reverse complement strand
CCGGCCCCTCCCGCGGGAGGGGCCGGTACGATGCACTCTATTGTTTGGCCCCCTTCCCCTACGGGGTCACCTGGAAGGACGTTTCCTGGCGGTCCGTTCCGGCGGTCCGGGAGTCGATAGAAGCGATGACGCGGTATTTCCCCGGGCCCGCGTTTACCGGCAAGGTGATCGGGACCGTGCTTTTCCAGGTTCCTCCTTCGCGAGATACATCGATCGACGTCTTGCCTACCGAATTGCCGTTCAGCAAAATCTCCCGGGTCTCCCGGACGAGGACCTGCGTGTCGGCGGTGGGAGTGAGGACGGCGTAGGTCAGGTTGATGTTCACCGTTTCCCCGGGGGACAGGGCGGCGGGATTGACCCGGACCGTTTCGATCCGGATCTGGGCCCCCTGGGCGGGGGAATAGCGGTAGTCCCGGCTGGTCTGCAGGCGATCCTTCTCCTGCTGGTCGAGGTAGTGTCCGACCGCCCCGCCGGCCAGCCCCCCGAGGAGCCCGCCGATCAACGCTCCCCGTTTCCCCCCGATGAACCCCCCGACAACGGCGCCCCCCAGGACGCCGGCTCCTGCCCCGATGGTCGTCTTCGGGTTGTCGCGCGCGGTCTGGTCCACGCCGGCGCAGCCCGGCAGAACCCCCGAAAGGAACGCTAAAGCGACGCCGAGGCAGAGCAATCTCCTCATCGGGATCCCCCTTCCAATCATAATGACGTCATGCCCCGAGTATATATTCAACTCCCCGGCCTGGCCACCGCGAAGAACCGGGGCGAAGGGCCGTGCCGGCGGGCCGCGTGGACGGGGACGTGGCCGAACCCGTAGCGGGAGAGGATCCCCCGGACCGTCCCGACCGCCTTCGCCGGGGTGTTGTGGTCGGCGCTCAGGTGGCAAAGGACGATCGTCTGGGGGAGGGTCCGGCTTTCGAGCATCACCCGGGCAAGAAACTTTCCCGCCTGCTCGTTGGACAGATGCCCCACCTCGGAGTCTACCCTTGTCCGGTCCTGGCGGGGACTCGCCGCGAGCATTCCCGGGTCGTAATTCGCCTCGATCAGAATCAGGTCGCTGTCGACGAATTCCTCGAAAAGACCGTTTCCGCCGTGGCCCAGGTCGGTGGCGACCGCGACCCGGATCTCCCGGTTCGCGGCGTGGCTCGAAAGAAGGAAGCCGCAGGTCACACCTTCCGCATCATGGGGGACGGGAAAAGGGCGGACGCAGATGGCTCCGACGGAGAACTCCTTCGAGTCGAAGGTGCAAACCGGCCCCGAAAGGGGGGAGCGGGAAAGGATCCTGCGGGAAAACGGCCGCACGTTCTTTTCGTGCAGGAGGATCGGTACTTCGTGGCGGGCGCAGCAGGCGACGGCGGAGGGGTGGATGTGGTCGCCGTGGAGGTGGGAGACCAGCACGGCGTCGATATCCTCCCAGGTGGTTTCGGCCTCGGAGAGTGCCTGGGCGAGTCCCCGTTGGGAGGGCAGCCCGGCGTCTACCAAAAGGACCGTCCCCCCGTGCTCGACGAGCGTGAGGTTCCCGGAACTGCCGCTTCGCAAGGGGCGGACGGCGAACCCGCTATGCAAGGGTCAAAAGCTCCAGCCCGGACCGCTTATCGGGGGATCTTGTGACGTGCACGCCCAGAACCTCGAGGACCATCGCCTCGACCACGATAAACACCTCGCCTTCCTTCCGGATGCACCCGGTAAGGACTTCCTTCCCCCTCCCGAGGGAGGAGTGCAGGTGGATCGAGGGGGGTCCGTCGCCTGCGGCGATGCTTCCCATCCCCACGATCTCGAACGGTTCCGTGAACTCCTGCCAGACCGGATCCGGGGGGAGGGAGGCCTCCCGGGGACCGGCCACCAGCCTTCCGTTTCGGACCGCGCCGAAAAGGAAGAACCATCCGGAGGAGATCCCTTCCTTCTCGCAGAGGTCGGCAAGCGCCGGGACTACCTGCTCCCCGTGATCGAACCGGGCGAGCACGACCCTGCCGACCTTCCCCGCCTTATATCGCATCGCGCACCGGAGGAGGCAACCCGCATGGCGCTCCCCCGTTTCTCTCCCTTCGGGGATCCGTGATTGGCGGTATTATACCAGCATCCGGATTCTTTCGATGCCCTTCGCTTCCATGACCGGCGCCGGAGCCGGTGATATAATCCGCCCTCATGAATCCGGAACCGGAGAACGGACACCGATGAAGAATCGGACGTTCCTCCTTTTTTTTCTCGCCGTGGCCATCCTGTACGGTTCCGCGCTCGGCACCATCCCCCTCCTGGAGCCGGACGAAGGCCGGTACGCGGAGATCCCGCGGGAAATGCTCGCCTCCGGGGACTTCGTGACCCCGCACCTGAACGGCGTTGCCTATCTGGAGAAGCCCCCGCTCTTCTACTGGGGAACCGCCGCATCGCTTGCGGTGTTCGGGGAGACCGAGTTCGGAGCAAGGTGCTTCACCGCCGCCGTCTCGGTGGCGGGCATTCTTCTCACCTACTGGATGGGGGCGACACTTGCGGGATGGCGCGCCGGCCTGTATGCCGCGATCGTCCTCTCCACGTCCTTCTACTACTACGCCATCGGGCGACTGAACACCCTCGACATGACCCTCGCGGTGCTGCTGATCCTGTCGATCTTTCCCGCGTTCCTCTACCATTCGGGGAAGAGGGAGAGCCGAGCGTACCTTCTTCTCTCCTACGGGGCCTCGGGACTGGCATTTCTCACCAAGGGGCTCGTCGGGGTCGTCTTTCCCCTGGCGGTCCTGGTGCTCTGGCTGGTTTTCTCGCAGCGCCAACGGGAGTACGCGAAGGCGTTTTCGCCGCTCGGGGTGGGGATCTTCCTTGCGATCGCCCTCCCCTGGACGATCCTGGTGCAGAGGGAAAATCCCGATTTCCTCTGGTTTTTCTTCGTCCACGAGCAGTTCCTCCGGTACGCGACGAAGATCCACCACCATGCCGAGCCGTTCTGGTTTTTCCTTCCCGTGGTGATTGCCGGATTCCTCCCCTGGGTCGCCTTCCTGCGCAGAATCGCGATTTCGGTCCGCGGAGCGCAGGAGGCGTTTCTCCCCCGGGAGGACCTCGCCTTCCTCCTCTCCTGGATCCTGTTCGTCTTCCTCTTCTTTTCCTTCTCCGGGTCCAAGCTCGCGACCTACGTCGCACCGATCTTTCCTCCCCTCGCCGTGCTCTTCGGGAGGGGGCTCGAGTTCTGGGCCGATCGGGAGGACGGGGAGGTGCGGTGTCGCTTCCCCCTCGCCCTCTCCTTGGTTCTGGCAGCCGCCATGCTGGCGCTGCCGTCCTTTTCCCGCCACCGCTTGGATCCCTCCGCCTGGGCGGGGTTCTGCGCCGCTCCCGTCGCACTGATCCTGCTGTGGGGCGCCATGCCGCTGTTCGTGCGCCGCCTGGGCGCGGAGCGTGTCGTCCTTCTCTCCTTCCTGCTCCTGGCGCTCTTTTTGACGTCGCTCAACCGCCCCGCGGGCAAGTACCTGGGAGATTACAAGTCGGTGAAGAATCTGTCCCTGTCCCTTCGGGGGATTCTCCGCCCGGGAGACGATCTCGCCCAGTACGGGACCTTCCGGCAGGGACTCTTGTTCTACACGGGGCGCCGGACGATCCTGGTGGACGATATGGGAGAACTCGAGTTCGGCGCGGACCGCGCGGAGGACCGCGCGGACTATTTCCTTTCCCACGACGATTTCCGGAAGCACTGGAACTCCCCCCGGCGCGTCTTCTGCCTCTTCAAGCGCGACGCGATGCCCCTCATCCGGGAAAAATTCCCGGACCACCAATTGCTCTACCGTTCCGATGAGGGTATTCTCATCGTGAACCGGCACTGAAGATCCCGTGGAAGAGGCCATCCGGTGGATGTCAGAGAAGACTTCCTTCCCCTTTCGCGGCCCGCTGTCGGAGAGGAGGAGATCGAGGCGGTCGCTGCCTCCCTCCGGTCCGGATGGATCACGAGCGGACCGAGAGTCGCGGAGTTCGAGGAGCGGTTCCGCGAGCTCACCGGGGCGCCCCACGCGGTGGCCGTCGCCTCCGCGACCGCGGGGCTCCACCTCGTACTCAAGGCGCTCGGGATCGGACAGGGCGACGAGGTCGTGACCCCCTCGATGACGTTCGCTTCCACGGTCAACCAGATCGCCCTCGCGGGGGCTTCCCCCGTATTCTCGGACTGCGATTACGGGACGCTCCTGGCTTCCCCGGAGGAGATGACGGAACGGATCACTCCGCGGACGCGGGCGGTCATCCCCGTGCACTTCGCCGGCGCCCCCGCGGATCTCGACCCGATCCGGGAGGTTGCCGGTCGCGCCCGGGTGCCGATCATCGAGGATGCCGCCCACGCGGTGGGGACCGCCTACCGGGGAAAGGCCGTGGGCGGGCACGGCAATGTCGCCATCTTTTCGTTCCACCCGATCAAGAACATCACAACGGGAGAGGGGGGGATGGTTACCTGTTACGACGAGGGGGTCGCCCGCAAACTTCGCCTGCTCCGCTTCCACGGGATCGAGCGGGACGCCTGGCGGCGGTACGGCAAGGGCGGTACGCCCCACTACGATATCCAGGAGCCGGGGTTCAAGTACAACCTCACGGACATCCAGGCGGCGATCGGCTTGGTCCAGATGCGCAAGGTCGGGGAAATGAATGCGAGGCGCGCGTTCCTTGCCGCTCGATACCGGGAAGGACTGCGGGGCGTCGCGGGCGTCGACCTGCCTGTCTCCCCCCCTTATCCCCATGAACATTCCTGGCATCTCTTCATCGTGAAGGTGACGTCGATGGACCGCGACGCGTTCCTGGGGCGGCTGGCGGACTGCAACGTGGGGGCCGGGATCCATTTCCCCCCGTGCCACCTGCTTCGCTACGTCAGGGAGCGGTATGGAACAAAGGAAGGCGACCTGCCGGGTTGTGAACTGGCCGGGAAGCGCGTCGTGTCGCTCCCGCTCTTCCCGGGGATGGAGGACCGGGACGTCGACTACGTCTGCGATGCCGTCCGGGAGATTCTTTCGGAGGCCGTGCAATGATCTCCGTCGTCGTTCCCGTCTACAACGAGGAAGCGAACCTGCCGCTTCTCCACACCCGCCTCCAGAAGACGATGGCCTCCCTCTCGCGTCCCTACGAGATCATCTTCGTCGACGACGGCAGCAGGGACCGGTCGCTGGAGATCCTGGAAGGATTCGTGGGAAGCCCCGGGGTGCGCGTGGTGGAGCTGTCGCGCAACTACGGGCAGCACCCCGCTGTATTCTCGGGCTTCTCGATCGTGCGCGGGAGCATCGTCATCACGCTGGACGCCGACCTGCAGAACCCTCCCGAGGAAATTCCCCGCCTTGTCCGGGAAATGGAGGAGGGAGGCTACGAGATCGTCGGTTCCGTCCGGACGCTTCGGCGGGACTCCCTCTTCCGCAGGATTCCCTCCCGGCTGGTGAACGCGGCGACGCGCAAGATCACGGGGGTTCGTCTGACCGACTGGGGATGCATGCTCCGGGCCTATCGGCGCGAGGTGGTGGACAGGATGGCGGCAAGCCAGGAGCACTCCACGTTCATCCCCGCCCTGGCGACTATATACGCCAAGCGGGTGACCGAGATCCCCGTTGGGCACGAAGAGCGCCACGGGGGGGTTTCCCACTACAATCTGTGGAAGCTGATCGGTCTCCAGTTCGATCTGCTCACCTCCTTCTCCGATTTTCCCCTCCGGGTCCTGATGAACCTGGGGGCGGGACTTTCGGTTGCCGCGGTGCTGTTCGGGATCACGCTCTTCGTCATGCGGGTATTCTACGGTGCACAATGGGCGGGGGAGGGGGTCTTCACCCTTTTTGCGATCCTCTTCTTCTTTGTCGGTGCGCTCTTCTTCGCGATGGGGATCATGGGCCAGTACGTGGGGAGGATCTACCACGAGGTCCGGAAGCGCCCCAGCTACACGATACGAAAGGTGTACGAGGGGGGGGCGGCGGATGCCGGGGTTTCCGTCCCGCGGCAGGCGGGTACGTCCGCGGCGAACCCCGTCCTGGAGAAATAGGGCGTGCGCGCTGTCGTCTTCGCGTACCACACCATGGGCATCGTCGGAATTCGGGCGCTGCGGGATAACGGGTTCTCGGTGCCGATGGTCTTCTCCCATGAGGACGACCCGAAAGAGAATCGGTGGTTCGGCTCGGTCACGGACTTCTGCCGGGAAAGGGGGATCCCGGTCCACCTCCCCGGGAACGTGAACGACCCGCCGTGGCCGGACACTATCCGCAACGCCAGGCCGGACTTCCTGTTCTCTTTCTACTATCGGTCAATGCTCTCCCCCGAAATCCTGTCCCTCCCCCGCGTCTGCGCGATGAACCTGCACGGCTCCCTCCTCCCCCGGTACCGCGGGCGGGCCCCGGTCAACTGGGTCATCGTGAAGGGGGAAACCGAGACGGGGGTGACGCTGCATCTGATGACCGAGAAGCCCGACGCGGGGGATATCGTGGGTCACGCCACGGTGCCGATCGCCTTCGAGGACACCGCCCTCACCCTGTTCGGAAAGATGGAGAAAGCCGCGGAATCCCTGCTGTCCGAGCTTCTCCCCCGGATCGCGGCGGGGGATGTCCCGCGCCGCCCGAACGAGATCGAGAAGGGGAGCTACTTCGGGGGTCGAAAGCCCGAGGACGGGCGGATCGACTGGACACGATCCGCCGTGGAGGTCTACAACCTGGTGCGGGCGGTCACCCGGCCGTATCCTGGCGCGTTCTCTTTCCTCCTCGGCGAGAAACTCCTCGTCTGGTGGGCGACGCCGGTGTCCGCCGAAGGATTTCCCGAGGCTGTCCCGCCCGGGAAGCTTGTTATTCCGGGCGGTCCGTCCTTCCCGGGAAAAGAGGAGAGCCCGGGGGATGCGAGCCGGCAAAGACGGGTTCTCGTGGGGACGGGGAAAGGACTGTTGTCGTTGGAGGAAATCGAATGGAAGGGCGCCGTCGGGCAGGGAGAGGGAATCGTCTCCTTCTTAACGGACGCGAGGAACGGGAGGTTTGAATGAAGGTACTGGTCCTGGGAGTCAACGGCTTCATCGGGCACCACCTGACCGCGAAAATTCTCTCCGACACGGACTGGACGGTATACGGAATGGATCTCTCCGAGGAGCGGTTGGAGGGGATACCGAGAAACCGGCGGTTCGAGTTCGTGGAGGGCGACATCTCGATCAACAAGGAGTGGATCGAGTACCACATCAAGAAGGCCGACGTGGTCCTCCCGCTGGTCGCCATCGCCACGCCCAAGGTTTACGTGGAGCGGCCGCTCGCGGTGTTCGAGCTGGACTTCGAGGAGAACTTGCGGATCGTCCGGCAGGCGCACCAGTACGGGAAGCGGGTGGTCTTCCCGTCCACGTCCGAGGTGTACGGAATGTGCGGCGACGCCGAGTTCGACGAAGAGACGTCGCACCTCGTACTGGGCCCGATATCCAAGGAGCGATGGATCTACTCGTGCTGCAAGCAGCTGCTGGACCGGGTCATGTGGGCCTACGGCAGGCAGGGGCTCTCGTTCACGCTCTTCCGCCCCTTCAACTGGGTCGGCCCGCGCCTCGACTCCCTCGAGACCGCGAAGGAGGGAAGCTCCCGGGTGGTCACGCAGTTCATCGCGGAGCTGTTCATGGGACACCCCATCCAGCTGGTCGACGGCGGCCGGCAACGCCGCTGCTTCACCTACGTGGACGACGGGATCTCCGGGCTGATGAAGATTCTCGCGAACCGGAACGGCTGCGCCGCGGGAAAGATATTCAACCTCGGCAATCCCGCGAACGACTGCTCGATCCGCGATCTGGCACAGATCCTCGGGGAGCTTTTCTCCCGGCACCCCGCCGGAAAGGGGAGGAAGCCGGTGGAGATCATCGAGGTAAACGCGCGGCAATTTTACGGCGAGGGATACCAGGACATCCAGACGCGAACGCCGTCCATCGCACGGGCGCGGGAGGCGCTGGGTTGGGAGCCGAATGTCGGGCTTCGGGAAGCGCTTTCGCGGACGCTTGACGCCTTCATCGAGGAGAACGCCCCCCGCTAGGTTATCCCGGGCAGGAGGAGGAAGATGGGGCGGGACCGGGTTCTCGGGCTGAAAGTGGACGTCGACACCCGTAGGGGGATGGAGGAGGGTGTCCCTTCGCTCTTGTCCCTTCTTGCCGGGTTCGGCGTGCGCGCCACCTTCTTTCTCTCTTTCGGCCCGGACAACTCCGGGAAGGCCGTGTACCGGATGATCCGCAATCCCCGGTTCCTGTTCAAGATGGTCCGCACCAACGCCCCGGGTCTTTACGGCTTCCGGACCGCCCTGTATGGAACCCTTCTCAAGGCACCGATGATCGCGTCGGCGTTTCCCGCGCTGTGCCGGGAGATCGAGGAGCGCGGCCATGAGGTGGAGTTCCACGCCTGGGACCACCGTGCCTGGCAGGATTCTCTTCCCGGGAAAGGGCGGGAATGGATCGGCGCGTGGCTCGATCGGGGGATATCCGCCTACGAGTCCTGCCTCGGCCACTCCCCCCGGGCGTTCGGGGCACCGGCGTGGATGCTGACCGGAGCGGCGGTGGAGGAGATCGCGCGCCGGAAGTGGGAGTATCTGAGCTGCACGCGGGCTCCCGCCCCTTTTCTTTTGAGGAGGACGGGCCTTGCGGAGGTTCCCTCCGACCTGCCCTGCATGGAGGAGGTGGGGGGGCGGAAGGGAGTGGGGGTCATCGTGGACGCGCTCTCCGGAGGAGGCACCCACGTTTACCCCGTCCACGCCGAAGTGGAGGGGGGGATCCTGCAGGACGCCTTCATCGCAATCCTACGGGGAGCGTTGGAGCAGGGGTATCGCATCGTCCCGTTGGCGGAGATTCTCCGGGGACTCGATATTGCGGAACTCCCCCAACGGAATTTCCGGACCTCTCTTCTGCGCGGTCGGGCCGTTCCCTGCGCGATCTGAATTTGCGTCCGGACAATTTACAAACCCGGGGGTTTCCCGTTAGAATGAACCATTGTATCGGGGGGGGGACGGGTGAAACTTCCGGAGTTGAAGATCGGCAAGCTTACCGCAAGGCTCCCGGTTGTCCAGGGGGGAATGTCCGTGCGCATATCGACCTCGTCGCTCGCCTCCGCGGTGGCCGAGTGCGGCGGCATCGGGACGATCGGGGGATCGGGGGTCCCGGTCGATGAGTTGAAGGAGGACATCCGCCGGGCGAAGCAGATGACCCGCGGGATCATCGCCGTCAACATCATGTTTGCCATCCGTCAGTTCACGGAGACCGTGATGGCGTCGATCGAGGCCGGGGTGGACATGATCGTAACCGGCGCCGGGTTCTCACGCGACATCTTCAAGGTCGGGAAGGACCATAATGTCCCGATCGTTTCCATCGTCTCCTCGCCCGAATTCGGCAAGCTCGCCGAACGGTGCGGCGCGGACGCCATCGTGGTCGAGGCGAAGGAGGCGGGGGGGCACCTCGGGACCGACAGGCCGCTGCGCGAACTCTTCCCGGAAATCCGGAAAATCGTGAAGAAGGTTCCCCTCATCGCCGCAGGAGGGATCACGGACGGCTACGAGATCGCTGAAATGATGGGGCGATACGGGGCGGACGGCGTCCAGATGGCGACCCGGTTCGTTCTCACCAAGGAGTGCGACGTCCCGGATTCCTTCAAGAACGCCTATCTCAACGCGAAGAAAGAGGACATCTCCCTGATGAAGTCCCCGGTGGGGCTGCCCGGGAGAGCCATCCGGAACCGCTTCCTGGACCGGCTGCTCGGGGGGGAGAACCTCTACGACGGCGAGTGCAAGAGGAGCTGCCTGAAGAGCTGTGACCATACGTTCTGCATCATCGACCGGCTGGACATGTCCCGGGACGGGGACGCGGAGGACGGGCTGGTGTTCGCCGGGGAGAACGTGTACAAGATCAAGGATATCCCCACGGTACGGGAGCTGATGGACCGCCTCGTCGCTGAAGCCGAGAGCGTCTACGCCTCCGCGCCGGCCTGATCCGCGAGCACGGCCCTTAGAAAATTGTCGTAGAACCTCGGCTCGAACTCCGTTCCCCGCCCCTTTTCCATGATCGAAAGCGTCGTCTTGATGTCGAGGCTTTTCCGGTACGGACGGTACGTTCGCAGGGCGTCGTACACGTCGGCGATCTGCGTCATGTAGGAGACGGGGTGCAGCGGCCCCCGGTTCGGGATTTTGGGGTACCCGGATCCGTTGTACTTGATGTGGTGCTCGAAGCACACGATCAGGGGGAGGTCGGAACCGCAGTCCATCTTTCTCAAGACCTTGGCGCCCAGCACGGGGTGCTCCGCCATCCGGGCGAATTCCAGGGGGTTGATCTTTCCGGGCTTCTGCAGGATCTCGGAGGGAATCATCTCCTTCCCGATGTCGTGGAGCATCGCCGCGAGGCCGATCTCCAAAAGCCGGTTTTCCGGAAGACCGAGGGCGGTAGCCTGGGCCACGACGATCGCGGAAACGTTCAGTGAGTGAGTGACCGTGTAGTCGTCGTGGGATTGCATCTGCATGAGGCGGTGCAATAGATGCGCATCCTGACGGATCGTCTTCATGATGCTGGCCACGATCTCCTGGGCGCTGGCCACCGACGTCCCTGTTTTCCCCTGCGCCAACGACTTGAGAAGGCCCTGCAACACTTCGGTCGCTCCGTACAGGAGGTGGGATCGGGAGAGGGTCGCCTCGCCCGCGCCCTTCTTGTCCCTGCTCTGGATGGCCTGGATGGTTCCGTAGTTGATCGCCTCGAATCTCGTCCCTGGCGAGGCCTCCTTCCCCGTGGCGAGGAAGGAGACGAAGCGCTTCAGCTCACCGAACGTCAACCCCTCCTTGATCGAGATCTTCTCTATTCCCTTCTCCCGGATGTCCCTGAGGAGTTTCTCCAGCGCGGGATTCATCTCCAGGAACGGGAACTCGTCGACTACGAAGCGATCGCCGATGATGCCGATGTGGATGGTTCCGACGTCGGCCGCCACGCGGCAGATCCGTTCGTGCAGGTGAGAGAGCAGCTGCTGGACACGCTGGTGATGGTCCGGGTAGATAGACGCCGCCTGGATCGACTGGGCGAGGTCCAGGATCACGGCGAATAGTTCCTTGCGGTTTTTTTTCATCGTGTCTCCGGCAGGCTGCCGAGCAGCTCCTTGCAATGGGATCGAACCGCCGTCCTCCGGCCGCTCGTCCCCCGGTGCAGGAAGGCGATGGCTTCCGTTCCGCCGATCTGGTACAGCGAGTTTGCCGCGTCGATTCGGATCTGGTCCTCCTTCTTCGAGGAGAAGAATTTCTCATCGGCCAGGATCTTTCCCAAGCCGGGAACGGCTTCGGGCGCTGACAGTTTCCCGATTGCCATAATGGCCTCCCGTTTCACCCTGTAGTCGGCGCGCGAGGTCGCCTGCAGCAGGCTTTCCACGGCCTGCCGGTCGCCGATGTCTCCGAGAATCACACAAAGGTTGCGGACGAAATACCATTTCGGGTGGGACAGTCGGCTGATGATATCCGGGACGATGGTCGGCCCCAGAGTCGTGAGAAGCCTGATCAGGGAACGGCGCTTTACGGCCTCCGGTTCGAGGTGAAGCCGGTCGAGGAGCGGCTGCGCGGCCATGCCCCCGAATCTCACCAGGAGGTCCTGGATTTTCCCGGCGTCGTTCGCTTCGATCTCCCCGGACAGGTACAGGTCTCCGACATACCCGAAGTCGACGGAATGGAGGATGTCCTGCAAGTGATTTTGCCATTCCGTCCGCGTGGTTGCCGAGATCGATTCCAGACCCAGGAGAACCGCATGCAGGGAGGTGAAGTCATTCTGGGAGATAAAGTTGGGAATGGCTTTCAAGAAATCCTCCAGGATGTCGCGAAAATCCTCCTCCTGACTCTCGCCCCGCAATATCTCCAGTAAAACGAGGAGGGTTCTTCTCCGGGTTTCCTTCTCCTCGAACGAGTTCCTGACTCCCAGGTCGTCGCATGTCTTCGCTCCGAGCCGGTCGAGGTACGGTTTCCGGATTGCGGTGAGGTCCTCGAGGAATTGATAATGGTCGTCCTGGATGTATTTTTCCTCCCCTCGGGAGAGAATGAGCTTCTCGACCGTCTCCCATGTTTTCTGGGCGTAATAGTCTTTCGCTTTCTTGCTCTCCCGCATCCGCTCTCCGACGTGTGCGATGAGGGAATTTCCCGCGTTGCGCTCACCGGCAAGGATGGCGAAGGACTTCCGAAGCCTCTCCCCCCCCTTTCCCTCGAGGGAAACGAGGGTTGCGACCAGATCGAGGAACTCCTCGTCCGTTTGCATTTCCGTAAGGGAGCGGGCGATGAGGAGATTGTATGGGCCGCCCTCGCCTGTCGCGCCACTGGCCTGTTCCCCGATCCCGGGGCCGATCGAGGTGAAGAATTGCTGTTTCCGTTCCGTCGGAAGATTCCGGACAAAGGTGGAGAGGCGACCCAGCACACTCCGCAACACCTCTCCCGACACCGGCGAATTTCCCTGGCCCGGGGCTTCCTCCCGGGTTTCCGCTTCCTTCGCGCGCCGCAGAATCGCGTTGAGCAGCGTCGGCGAGTCGGTGAGTTCGTCCATGATTTTCATCTCGTCGCCGCGGTCGGTGAAATCGGAGGTGAGAAGCAGGCGCCAGAGTTCCTGCTCGCGGTTCTCGGCCGGCGCACCGGTGGCATCGGGATCCAGGATCTTGCGAGAGAGCAATTCCCTGTAGTTGTAAGGGGAGAGGGAGACTCCCCGGATGCCGCTTTCCCGGAGAAACTGCTCGGGGGAAACCGTCTCCTTGCCTTCTATCGATTCGTGAAGGTAGCGGAACAGCGCCAGCAGGCTTTCCGGGGTGACGGCCGGGTCGAATCCCAGCGTTGCCACCTGGCGGAGATAGAGGCTTTCCGTCAGGCGGCCGACAAGATCCTGCTTTTCCCCGACAAACTCATTCCGGTACAGGACCTTGTCGCGCGCGATCCCGAGGAGGAGCCTCTTCTCGGGCTCATGGGACAGCCGGGAAAGAAGGGCTGTGTGCAACTCTTTCACGCGCTTGGCGAGAATCGGGTGGTCCGTCCCGTAGAGCCCGGCCCAGTGGTAGGTTTTCGCAAGTGCCTGGACCAGCGGCCCGATGCCTATGGCGGCCTTTTCTTCGAGCTTGCGCTCCATATCGGAATACAGAATCTCATTCAGTAAGGACGGAATCAAGTGTTAGTCCGCATTGCTGGGCAGGAACCCGTCAGCCTCTTCGTCACGGGTCCCCCGAGCCGTTTTCGCGGGCAGGCGGATGCGGGAAAACGACCGCGAATGCAAGGACCGAAAGGGCGCACAGTCCCGCGGAGACGGCGAACCCGGCGGCGAATCCGAAACGGGAGATTACCGCGCCGAGGGTCGCCGCGGATACCGCGAACCCCCCGTATATGCACGTGTTGTAGCCGCCCATGGCAAGCCCGCGGACCGTTGTGGGGACCGACTCGGACAACACCGCGCCGATGGCCGTAAACGCCGTGGCCATGGCCCCGCCGATTCCGACGAAGAGGAAATACAGGGGAACGGCTCCCGGGAACACCCCGACGAGGGCGATGCACGATGCGAAGAGAAGGCACCCCGAGACGATGTACCGCTCCCGTTTTCCCGTCCGGTCCGACAGCTTCCCGACCGGGATGCGGAAGACCGCATTGGCGGCGGCCTGGCAGGAAAAGATGAGCCCGATGTGGGTTAGGGAGATCCCCGCGTTGCGCGCGTAGAGGGGGAAGAACGCGAACAGTGCTCCCCATGCGTACGTAGAGAAGAAAGTGACCGTCCAGCAGGCGAGAACGGCCCGGTTCCCGAGAACCTCCCGGAAGTCCGAAACGAGGTTCCCGGACGAGGGGCGGATGACCGCAGGGGGCGCCGGCATGCGGCTCCCTCCAAGCAGAAGTCCCGCCGCGATGACGGCCGCCGAGAAGAAAAACGCCGTCCGGAACCCCCCGGCCGCGATCGCCCCTCCCAGTCCCGGCCCGGCCGCCATCCCGAGATACAGGGAAGACGTGTACCAGCCGTACGCTCTTCCGAGAAGCGGGGGCGGGGATACGTCGCCGACGTACGACATCATGGACGGGGAGAAGCAGGCCAGCCCCACCCCGGAAAAGAGGTAGACCGCGCCGACCTGCAGCGGCGTCCGGACGAGGAGAAGTAAGAGCGAAGTGAGCCCGGAGATCGCCATCCCGGCAAGGATGAGTCGCCTGCGGCCCAGCCGGTCGGATACCAGGCCCAGCGGCAGCGAAAGTATTGCGGCTGAGGCCATGAAGCCGGCATTGATCATTCCGACCTGAACGGTGGTCGCCCCGAGGTCGCTGGCGAACAGGGGGACGAGGGGCAGCCGCATGTAGGCGCCCAGATACAGGACGAAAGAAACGGCGCATGCGACCAGGACGGGGGCAGGGGCTGCAATTCCGTGCAATGGAATAACCGCTCTTCCTCTTCCCGGAGGCGCTTTGTCGGGGCGCACGACCCTCGTCCTGCGGGATCTGGCCGTATTCTACCCCGGTCCGGCAGCCGATGGAACAACAGGGCTTCCGGGTGTAGAATGGGAAAGCATGCGATCCCGAGAAAACATGCAGTACAGCCGCAGTCGGGGGATCGCCGCGATCGGACTGCGCTTCGCCCCGGGATCCGGTCTGCGCTGATGGACCTGTGGCTCGTGCGACACGGGGAGGCGATGTCCGCGCAGGAGAACCCCGCTCGACCTCTCACCCCCGAAGGGGCGCGGTCCGTCTCGGCGATCGCCGAAACGCTCGCGGGGAGGATGGGGACTTTCGACCTCGTGGCGGCGAGCGGGAAAAAGCGTGCGCTCGAGACCGCGGCGGTCCTGGCGGAGGCGACGGGATATCCGGCCGGCCGGATCGCGGAAACCGGCGCCCTTTCCCCGAACGCCACCCCCGAGGCGTTCCTCGCATTCCTCAAGGAGAACGAAGAGGCGGAACGCCTCCTGTGCGTGGGGCACCTTCCCTCGATCGCCTCGATCGCCGCCTATATTCTCTCCCCCGGCGACCCCGTGCATCTCGCCTTCGGTCCGGGAACCGTCTGCCGGATCCGGGTCGGCGCACTTCGTCGCGGGGGAGGAGAGCTTCTCCTTTTTTTCAACGGACCCGGATGAGACAGGGAGGGAAACATGCCGTACGTGAACGTAAGAATCACACGGGAAGGGGCTTCGGCGGAGCAGAAGGCGGAGGTGATCCGCCGCATGACGCAGGTGCTCGTTGATGTCCTCAAAAAAAACCCGGAAACCACCGTGGTGGTCATCGACGAGGTCGAGACCGACAATTGGGGCATCGGCGGGACCACGGTGACCAGGCGGCGTCAAAGGAAAGCGTAAATCCCGATTTGGCAGGGAAATTTTCGGTGTTTCCTTTTCTATTCTGTTGACAAAGAGTTTAAATTGTTGGGAATATAAAGATTATTCTCGCATTCGGAGGTGTTTTCATGGACAAAAGAGTATTAGTAGAGTTGACCACCGAAATAGTTTCCGCCCACGCCTCGGTTAATGAAATGAACAGGGAGGAACTCCTGGATGAAATTCAGGAGGTGTTCCAGAAGTTGAATGCGCTTGTCGGGGTCGAGGGCGAGGCAGCAGCGGGTGTTTCGGCGGAAGTAAAGCCGGCGATACCGCTGAATGCGGCTTTCGGAGCCGAGCAGGTCTTTTGTATGGAATGCGGAAAAGGATTTACCACGCTGAAAAAGCACCTTGCGGTGAGTCACAACCTGAGCCCCAAGGATTACCGAAAGAAATTCCATATCCCCACAAAGACCCCTCTCGTGGCCAGGAACTACTCCGAGGCAAAAAAGAAGATCGCCCAGAAGCTGGGGCTTGCCGAGAAGCTCGCCGCCGGGCGGAAGAAACGGGCGAAGTAGGAGACGAACTGCCACAGAAACCCCGTGTCGTCGTGAGGAAACCGGAGGAGGCGTTCAATGACGTATGCAGCCAAGGACTACGGGAAGTTGATCGGGATGGAGGGACTCAGCGAGACCCTGTTGAAAAACCACTTCACGCTGTACCAGGGTTACGTTACCAATACGAACAAGATTCTGGACGCCCTGGCGGCAATGCTTTCGGAGGGGAAGGCCGGCACGCCGGAATACGCGGAACTGAAGAGACGGCTGGGCTGGGAAATCAACGGGATGCGACTGCATGAGTATTACTTCGGAAACCTGGGCGGCAAAGGGTCCCTCGACGCGGGGGGGAAGCTCGGGAAAGCCCTCGCCGCGGAGTTCGGCAGCATTGAGAAATGGGAGGCCGATTTCCGGGCCACGGGTGCGATGCGCGGGGTCGGTTGGGTGGTCCTGTATCAGGACACCGATGGAAAGAGGCTCATCAACCAGTGGGTAAACGAGCACGACGTGGGGCACCCGGCGGGCGCAATTCCGGTTCTCGTCATGGACGTCTGGGAGCATGCCTTCATGATCGATTACGCTCTGAAAAGGGCCGACTACATCGCGGCGTTCTTCAAGAACATCG
>JBAUKK010000200.1:0-4006 GCA_049577645.1 Candidatus Deferrimicrobiaceae bacterium | reverse complement strand
CGACGGGGAATACCGCCATCTTCCTCCGATGAACGGGGTGCCTCCCCACCCGCGTCCGGATCTCCCCCTCGTCCCGGGGAGGCCTTCCCCAGACGATTCCCCGGTATCGACGGACCATCTTGTGAGCAGCCAGCTGCGAGGAGAGGCCCGCATGAGAGGCATCGTTTTTCGCGACCACGATGATCCCGGAGGTGTCCCTGTCGAGCCGGTGGACAATCCCCGGCCGATCGACCCCGCCGATTCCCGAGAGGCTGCCGGGGCGGGACAGAAGGGCGTGGACAAGCGTCCCGGCGCTATGCCCGGGGGCCGGGTGTACCACCATCCCCGCCGGCTTTTCGACCACCATAAGATGATCGTCCTCGAACAGCACGGCGACAGGGCGGTTTTCGGGAACGAGATCCAGAGGGCGGGGCGGAGGAATGGAGACCGAGATCCTTTCGTTTCCTCTGAGCTTAACCGACGACCTCGCCTCCGCACCCCCTAAGGTCACCAGCCCTTCGCCGATCAACTGCTGGATCCGGGACCGGGACAGGGAGGGCAGGGCACCCGAAAGATAACGGTCCAGCCGCTCCCCCGCTTTTTCGGGGGGAACCGTGAGACGGCGGGTAACCGTCACGGACCTAGCTACCAGGCCTTGGAAGGTACGCGGCCACAGGGCTTCACCAGAAGATCGATCAAGGCCATATTGAAGAAATTGGTGGTCTTGATGACTTCGGGGTCGACACGACTATGGTAATAGTTCCTCCCTTCCTCGATCTCGCTTTTCAGAAGATCGAACAGATTGTCCTTCGCGATCCCCTCCTCCACCTTCTTCGCGTTATACAGGGCAATGTCCGATACGACCGCCCGGGCAATGCGCCGTGCCACGTCCGGATCCTTCACGACCCCCATCTCCTCCTCCTTGCCCTCTGTTCGTTTCTCCCGACTACCTGCCGCGGAACGCAAGGTACATCTGTCCTCCGTCTCGGTCGACCAGGACGGACACCATCTGCCCCCGCGGCGATTTCGCCAGCAACTTCCGGTAGGACTCCAGCCCTCCCACCGGCTCCCTGTTGATCCGGAGGAGAATATCCCCCTCGCGTATTCCTCCCGTGCCGGCAGGCCCCGACGGGTCAACGAGCTGGACCTCCACCCCTCCCTCGACCCCCAGGACGCGCTCCGCCCCTTTCGGAAGAGCCTTCACATAGAGCCCCCAGGCGTCCCAGGAGGTTTCCGGGGGCGCCGAATGCGGCGCCGGACTTTCCAGCTCGGCCAGCTTTACGGTGACCCCCATCCGTTTCCCGCCGCGAAGGATCTCCATGACCACATCACTGCCCGGGGCAACGCCTGCCACCATCTTCTGGAACTCCTTGACCCCGGAGACTCGAGTCCCTCCGAACGAGATCGCAATGTCTCCTCCGCGAAGGCCCCCTGCGGCCGCGGGACTTTCGGGGACCACACGATTGATCAACACCCCCTTTTCCCCCTTGACGCCGAACGACTCCGCCAGGTCGGGGGTCAGGAGCTGTATGCCGACGCCGAGCCACCCGCGTCGAATCATTCCGGTGCTCGCCAGCTCCCGCTCGATCTCGAGGACGGTGTTGATGGGGATCGCAAACCCGATCCCCTGTCCCCCGCTCACCATCGCGGTGTTGATGCCCACGACCTCCCCCCGGGTGTTCAACAGCGGCCCTCCGGAGTTGCCGGGATTGATGGATGCGTCGGTCTGGATCAGGTCTCCCGTCGGGTCTATCCCCAGATCCATGCGTCCGGTGGCGCTGATCACTCCCAGGGTTACGGTGCTCTCGAGTCCGAACGGGTTTCCCACGGCGATCGCCCACTCCCCGACCTTTATCCGTGTGGAATCCCCGAGGACGGCAACGGGGAGCTTCCGCGACGGTTTGATCCTCAGAAGGGCAATGTCCGTGCGCGGATCCGCCCCGACGATTTTCGCCCGGTACTCGGTACGGTCGGAAAGACGGACGACGATCTCATCGGCGTCCCGAATGACGTGCTCGTTCGTGACGATGAGTCCGTCCTCGCCGACGATGACGCCTGACCCGAGGGAGTCCTCCGGGAACCCGCCGTTTTCCTCCAGCAGCTCCGCGAGGTAATCCTGCATCTTCTTGCCGCCCTCGGAGGTGCCCGCGGAGACCCCCCCCCGGGGAAAGCGGGTGACCGTCCGGATGTTCACAACCGCGGGAACCGCCCGCTCCACGGCGGTTACGAATCCCTGCTGCAATCTGGCGACATCCTTCGTTCCCGGGGACGACTTGCCCTCGTCCCCGGCGCACGCCGCCAGGAGAAGAGCCAGGACTGTCACGATTGCCGCCGCGCGCCCCGCTTTCATCCCGTGCCCCCCCCGGCGGCGGCAGGGTTCCGCCCGTCGCAGGCCGCCACCCACCCCACGGGAAGCTTCGCCTCCCGGGCATACCGGACATCCTTCTCGATCTGACGCACCAGCTCCCGGACGCTCTTGAATTTTCTCTCGTCCCGGATCCGGTCCCGGAAATACACGGCTATCTTCTCTCCATAGATGTCCCGGTGGAAGTCCATCACGTGGACCTCGAGACCCAGGGAATTCTCGCCGAACGTCGGATTGCATCCCACACTGGCAACCGATCGGTGCAGGATACCCCCGACCTCCGCCTCCACAACATAAACGCCGGGGAGGGGTATCAGCTCCTGGGAGAACCGTACATTCGCGGTCGGGAATCCCATATCTTTCCCCCGCCCCGCCCCCGTCACCACCGGCCCCGACATCCGGTAGGGGCGGCACAGAAGCTCTTCCGCCTCACGAACCCTGCCGGCCAGCAGAAGGTCCCGAATGCGGGTCGAGCTGACGATCAGACCGCCCCGGAGGAGGGGAGGGACCACGTCCACCTCGAATCCGAGCTCCTGCCCAACCTCGGCGAGCACCGCGGGGGATCCGGTCCGGTTCCTCCCGAACGTGAAGTCATAGCCGACCGTCACCCACCGGGCCCGAAGCCTCAGCGCAATAATCCGGCGGGCGAATTCGTCCGGCCACATACCCCCGATGGCGTCGTCGAAGGACTCGATCACGAGCACGTCGATGCCCGTTTGGGCGATCAGATCGGCCTTCTCCTCCTCCCCCGTGATTTCATAAAATCGGGCGCCCGGGGAAAAGAAGCGGACGGGGTGCGGGATGAACGTAAGGGCGACGGCGATCGTTCCCGCCTCGCGCCCGCGGGCAACGGTTCGCCGCAGCAGTTCCCGGTGCCCCAGGTGCACCCCGTCGAAGTTCCCCACCGTGAGGGAAACGCCCGTTTCGGAGGTGAATTCGGAGGAACCGCGGACCACGATCATCCGTCAAGCTCCTTGCTCTTGGCCAACCCGCCCTCTCTTTCCACGCCCGCGGGAAATAGAATCTCTCAATTATTATGATACTATACACAGATTCCACCGTTTTTCCCGATTTATCACGACGTGGTTCCCGAAGGCCGCACCCGGCACCTGCGTACGACAGGTCAACCGGGGAAGAAGCCGGTTGGCGGGGAGGAGGGGGCATAAGCCCAGGCGATGAAAGTCATCCATCGGTACATCCTGTCCGAAATCGGGGGACCCTATCTCATCGCCCTTTTCACCTTCACGCTCGTGACATTGCTGCACCGTTTCTCCCGTCTCGCCGATCTCGTGGTCGCCAAGGGCGTTCCCTCCCTGCTCGTGGGAAACCTGCTGCTTTCCCTTCTTCCCCAGTTCCTCGAAATCACCCTCCCGGCCGCCCTCCTCCTTGCCGTCCTCCTGGCCCTCGGACGGCTCGGGGCCGACTCGGAAACAACCGCCCTGAGCACCGCAGGGATGGGAATGCGCGGCCTGGTTTTCCCGGTTCTCTTGCTCAGCTTGGCGACGTTTCTGGCGAATCTCTTCATCGGATGGGCCGGAATTCCCTGGGGGCAGCGGAATCTCACGGAGTCGATCGCCCGCATCGTCTCGGTCCGTGCCGGCGCGGGGGTCGAAGAACGCGTCTTCCGGGATGTGGCCCCCGATGTCCTGCTGTTCCCCGACC
>JBAUKK010000199.1:0-8283 GCA_049577645.1 Candidatus Deferrimicrobiaceae bacterium | reverse complement strand
CGTCAATATCAACAGGGAAGGAAGGGGGGTGATCTCCTTGCCGGATTCCACGATCCGCGCTTGCCGCTATCAGTGATGCGGTGGAGTTCCCGCCGGTCGGCGGGGGAGAAATGTCATCACGTCATCTCACAAGAAATTCCGGAAAGGAGGTTTTCCCTCATGCGAGGAAAGCATGGCAGAATCCCATTCCCGCGCCATTTCTCCCGTTTTGGTTTTTTCGCCTTTCTGATAATCGTATTGTCTTCCGTCATTCCCCCGGATGTCCATTCCACCAGGCTTAAGGAGCGTCGCGCCGAGGTTACGTTCTCCGTGAACCTGAACGCCCCGGCGGACGCGAAAGTCGTACGGCTATGGCTTCCCTACCCGATGTCCGACGAGAACCAGGAGGTCACGGATGTCGTCGTGAACGGCAACCAGACCGCATCGGGAGTGTATAAGGAGGGTGCTTTCGGGAACGCCGCCCTGTACGCCGAATGGAAAGACACGAAAGCCCCCCGCATCCTGACCTACACTTTCAAGGTCCTCCGCCGGGAACGGGTGACGAAGGATTTCCCGAGGAAGGAACTTTCCTTTTCGCCAGACGAGTTCCAAAGGGAACTCGCCCCGACCCGCCTGGCGGACCTGCAGGGGACGGAGAAGGAACTGGCGGAGAAGATCACGGCGGGGAAGAACACCAATTATGAGAAGGCGTTCGCCATCTATGACTGGATCGTGGAAAACATGTTCCGGGATCCGAACACCAAGGGATGCGGCATCGGGGATGTGGACACGCTGGCACGGACGCTCGGCGGGAAGTGCGGCGACATCCACTCCGTCTACGTGGCCATTGCAAGGGCCTCCGGGCTGCCGGCGAGGGAGGTGTTCGGGATCCGCATCCCTTCCGGCAAGGAGGGGGAGATGACGAAGGCCCAGCACTGCTGGGCGGAGTGGTATTCGCCGGGATACGGTTGGGTCGTGGTGGACCCCGCCGATATCAGGAAGGCGATCCTCGAAAAGAAGATCACCCTCGAGCAGGCAACGCCGCTCCGGGAGTACTTATTCGGGGCGGTGGACGAGAGCCGGATCGCCGTCGGGACGGGCCGGGACCTGGTTCTGAACCCACCCCAGGCCGGTGAACCTCTCAACTACTTCATGTACCCCTACGCCGAAGCAGATGGAAAATCACTCAACGAGGATCTTTACGGCTTCAACATCGGGTACACGGTCCGGTTCAAGGAAATGTAGCCGGAAAGTGCGTACCTGATTCTCCTCTGTGGTCACAATGCCCTTTGTCATTCACCGGGCCGGGCCCGAGAAAGTCCTCCGGTCCGTCGCCGGGTTCCCTTTAAGGGCGGAAGAGAGAGCGGAGGAGATCCATCAGGTCCGACTTGGCCTCGAAGCCGATCCCCGGGACTTCGGGCAGGCCGATCATTCCATCCGTAACGGGTGTGTTATCGGCGAACCCCCCGAACGGGGCGAACACCTCGGGGTAGGATTCGTTACCACCCAGTCCGAGGCCGGCGGCGATGCTGAGGGCGAACTGGTGTCCCCCGTGGGGGATCAAGCGGTCTCGGGACCAGCCCATCTCAGCCAGCACCTCGAGCATCCGAAGATACTCCACCAGGCCGTAGGACAGGACCGGGTCCATCTGGAGGATGTCCCTGTCCTTCCGAAGCCCCGCGTGGCGCAGCAGGTTCCTCATATCCTGCATGGAGAAAAGGTTTTCCCCCGTGGCGATGGGACCCTGGTACCGGGCCGCCAGGTCGGCGTGGAGCTGGTAGTCGAGGGGGTCTCCGGGCTCTTCGTACCAGCGCAGGCCGTAGGGGCTAAGAGCCTCTCCGTACGCCACCGCGGCGTCGAGGTGGAAGCGGCCGTTCGCGTCGACGGCGAGGCGGTCTCCGCCTTCCACCAGGGAAAGAACCTGTTCGATCCTTCTCAGATCATCCGCCAGCGGGGCCCCGCCGATCTTGATCTTCACTACCCGGTACCCGGCGTCCAGGTACCGGCTCATTTCGTCTCGCAGCTCCTGTGCCCCTTTCCCGGGGTAGTAATAGCCGCCCGCAGCGTAGACGAACACCCGACTTGCTGCAGCACCGTTGTTGTAGCGGTCGGCGAGCAGACGGTAAAGGGGCTTCCGTTCGATTTTGGCCACCGCGTCCCAGACGGCCATGTCGATGACGCCGACCGCCACCGAGCGCTCTCCGTGGCCGCCTGGTTTCTCGTTGGCCATCATGATGTCCCGGAGCCGGAAGGGATCGAGGTTGCCCTGGTCCTCGGACACGTACGTCTTTGGATCGGCCTCGCGCACGCGGGGGAGGAACCGCTCCCTAAGCAGGCACCCTTGAGCGTACCGGCCGTTGGAGTTGAACCCGTATCCCACGACCGGTTTGCCGTCCCGGATCACGTCGGTGACCACGGCCGCGACCGACACCGTCATCTTGCTGAAGTCGATGTATGCGTTGCGGATCCGGGAGGCGATGGAAGCGGTACGCTCCTGAATGTCGACGATCTTCATCGGCAGGTCATTTCCCCAATGCGGCGATCACAGCTCCCGTGACCTCTCCGGTCGATGCCGTCCCGCCCAGATCCGGGGTCAGGGTCTTGCCCGCGCCGGTCACCTGCTCGATGGCGCGCATGAGGCGCTCACCGGCTTCTACCTCCCCCAGGTGCTCCAGTAAAAGGACCGCGGACCAGAACGCGGCGATGGGGTTGGCCACCCCTTTGCCTTCGATGTCCGGAGCCGAACCGTGCACCGGCTCGAACATGGAGGGGAACTTGCGCTCCGGATTCAGATTTGACGAGGGGGCGATGCCGATGCTGCCGGCCACTGCGGGACCCAGATCGCTCAGGATGTCGCCGAAGAGGTTGCTTCCCACGACAACATCGAACCAGTCGGGGTGCTGCACAAACTGGGCGCACAGGATGTCGATGTGGAACTGGTCCGTTTTGATGTCCGGGTACACTTTCTTCATGATGGCGAAACGCTCGTCCCAGAACGGAAGAGTGTGCACGATACCATTGGACTTGGTGGCCGAGGTGAGTTGCCGGCGTGGCCGCGTACGGGCCAATTCGAACGCGTAACGGAGCACCCGGTCCACGCCGTGGCGCGAAAAGACCGACAACTGGTTTGCCGACTCCATGTCCGTGCCGCTGTAGATCCTTCCGCCGATCTCCGAATACTCGCCTTCGTTGTTCTCACGCACGACGATGAAGTCGATGTCCTCTGCCGTGCGGTTGGCCAGAGGGGAGCGGATCCCGGGCAGGAGGCGCACCGGACGGACGCTCACGTACTGCTGGAAATCCCTCCGGATGGGAATCAGAAGCTCCCATAGAGATACATGGTCCGGTACGCCGGGGTACCCCACCGCCCCGAGGTAGATGGCGTCACATTGGGACAACCGCTCGATCCCGTCCTCGGGCATCATGCGGCCGTGCCTGGCGCGGTATTCGCAGGAGTACGGAAACTCCTGGAAATCCAGACCGAATCCGTGCTGCGCCGCCAGCGCGTTGAGAACCTTCACCCCCTCGGGGATAACCTCCTTGCCGATGCCGTCCCCGGGAACCAGATTGACGCGATACCTGTTGCTCATGGCAAAATGTCCTCCTTATCAAGGCCGGACTGTCGGTGTCCGGCTTCCTTTAATTGAAAAACGCTCCGATGGGCAGAGGCACGTAGAGGAGCTTCGCGAAGATCAGATAGAAAAAGATCACCTCGGCCAGGACCACGCAGAACAACTTGGCGGCCAAAAGAGGCGTGACTTTCCGGCGGGACGTGGCCAGGTAGCAGGTCATCACCCAGAAGCCGGTCACGCTGGAAAGAAAAAACCCGAAATAGGGAATCGCGATCACCCAGGTAAAGAGGATGGCGCAGCAGCCGATGATCTTGGCTCGATCCCCCTCGGCGAAGATCGACCGCCGGTCCGGGCGAACCAGCCCCTTGACCATGAGGGCCACCGAGAACGCGGCCAGGAGGAAGAGGAGCGCGTGGGGGAACATGATGCTCAGGCGCCCCACGTCACCCCGGCCCCACCAGAAGACGCCCGCAATGGCCAGTCCGAGGATACCGCTCAAAAGGTCGGTGTTCGCGCGACGCGTCATTCGGGGGGCTCCTCCTCCGGCGGTTTATCCAGTGGTTTTTTTAACCTCCTGACCCCCGCCGACAGGTAGGGGGAGGCGAAGGAGAGGACCATCAGGACGATGATGATCTGGGAAAGACGGTTCTCGAACAACATCATCCACGGGTGCTCCAGGGCGGTACCGCGAAGGAGGGTCTGGACGAAACCCATCTCCGCGATGCTTCCCAGGATCAGGCCGAGGACGATGGGCGCGGAATCCACCCCGAGCTCCTTCAGGAGGAACCCGGAGGTCCCCAGAAGGAGCATGATGACCACGTCGGACAGGCTGTTGCGCAGGGCGTACGTGCCCAGGATGGTGACGAGGGCGATGGAGGGGACCAGCAGGTAGTGCGGGGTCTTGACGATCACACGGTAGATGAGTCTTCCCCCCAGGATGCCCACGGGGATCATGTAGAGGGCGGCGAGCCCCATGGAAATGATGAACCCGTAGGTGAGGGAGCCGCTCACGGTGAACAGGTCCAGGCCGGGGCGCAGGCCGTGCATCAGCATCACCCCGAGGATGACCGCGTCGGGGGGTGCCCCCGGGATCCCCAGGGTGAGCAGCGGCACCATGCTTCCGGCCACCGTGACGTTGTTGCTCGACTCGGAGGCGATAAGGCCCTCCACGGAACCCTTGCCGAAGCGCTCCGGGTGTTTGGATGCCCGCTTGGCCTCGTTGTAGGCCACCAGGTTGGCGATGCTGCCGCCGGCTCCGGGGATGATGGCCACGATCTCGCCGATGACGCAGGAGCGCAGGAGGTTGCCGGGCATGGAGAACACGGTGCGGATGGCGGCCAAAAAGGTTCCGCGTTTTCTCGATTCCAGAGAAACCTCGGCCAGGGCCGCCCGGCCGTGTGCCGCCATGTTGAACAGTTCCGGGATTACGAAGAACCCGATCAGCGCGACGATCATCTCCACGCCGCCCTGGAGCACCGGCATCCCGAAGGTGAAGCGGTTATCCCCCCCGATGGGCGCCACACCCACCGTGGCAAGGATCATGCCGATAGACCCACCCAGGAACCCTTTCAGGGTCGAGCCCGGGGAGAGGCTGGCGATGAGGGTCAGCCCCAGCATCGCCACCCAGAAGTACTCCGCCGACCCGAACTTCAAGGAGAGGCGTGCCAGCGGGGGGGAGAGGAGCAGCAAAAAAAACACGCCTGCCAGCCCGCCGATCGCCGAGGAGACGGTCGCCAGGCTGATGGCCTCCAGGGCGCGCCCGTCCTTCGCCATGGGGAACCCTTCGAAGGCCGTGGCGATGGAAGAGGGGGTCCCCGGTGTATTGACGAGGATGGCCGCGAAGGACCCCCCGTAGATGGCGCCCATGTAGACGGCGCCCAGCGCCACCAGCCCGTGCAGCGGCGGCAGTTTGAAGGTGAAGGGCAGCAGCACCGCGAGGGCCATGGTCGCCGTGAGCCCCGGCATGGCGCCCACGAAGAGGCCCGCGGTCACCCCCCCCAGGATGAGGAGGAAGACGAACGGTTCCATCAATTGCGTGGCCACGTTCCAAAAGAGCTCCATACGACCTCCCGGACCGTTCGCGGTGCCGGCTGCCCTGATCCGAGGGTTTTACTTCTTCTTCTCCCGCTCCTTGATGATATCGACGATCACGTCGTTGTACGATTTGCGCATCTTGTCCACCAGGGTCTTGGCGTCATCCCCCGTGGAGTACTCCATGACGAACCCCATGGGAACCTGCTTCCCGGCGATCTTCTTGTTCGCCTCGGTGAAGGCGCCGGCGAGCTTGGTGATGATCTCCTTGGGCGTCCCCTTGGGCGCCGCCACACCGCGGAAGGCGCCTCCCACGATGTCGTAACCCTGCTCCTTGAAGGTGGGGGCGTTAGGCAGGGCCTCGACCCGCTTTTCGGACGCCACGGCAAGGACTCTGACCTTGTCCCCCAGCTGCGCCGGGAGCATGGAGTAGTTCATCAGGGCGCTCAGGTGCCCGCCGAGGATGGCCGGTGCGAGGGGACCCGTTCCGGTGTGGGGGATGTACGTCAACTTGATCCCCGCCTCACGCTCCAGTCGCAGGGTCTCGAGGTGGTTGGCGCTGTAGGTGCCGCTGCCGCCCACGGTGATGACCTTGGGGTGGGCCTTGGCGTAGTCGATGAAATCCTTGAGGGTCTTGAAGGGGCTGTCCGCCCGGACGATGAGGGCGTTGGGGGTGAAGTGGAACCACATGATGAAAGCGAAACCGTCCGTTTCGTAGCCCGAGTCTTTCCGGAGCATGGGCTGGCCGATGATGTGGGGAATGTTGGTTCCGATGATCGTGTAGCCGTCCGGCTTCGCGGTGCGCTGGAACTCGCTCCACGCCACCGCCCCGCCACCGCCGGGTTTGTGGTTCACGTTCACGGCGACACCCAGGGTCTCCTCCAGGAAAGGCTCCTGAAGGCGTGCCGTGATGTCCGACTCCCCACCCGGGTTGAAGGAGATGATGTAGGTGATGGGGCGGTCGGGGTACTCGGCAAAGGCGATGCCGGCGCATACGATGAAGATGGTTGAGAGGGCCAGGACGATCGCTCGTTTCATGGGACTTCCTCCTTTTGAAAAGGGGTGAATAGCAATGGATGCGGGCATTTAGGCCCCCACCGACGACGGCTGTTACCATGGCTTAAGTACAGTGGATATGCCACCCAGGGCTTTCCTGGCGGCTTTCGCCACTTGGGTCGTTATCCAAAACCGCCCCTGTGGTCCTGGCACGGTTTTTCGCACAGGATACCTATCCGCTGAAAACTTGAGAGGTTACAGAATAGCCATTTGGATTTGACGGGTCAAGGTATGGAGACCTGCTCCTGTAGACCAATCGTGCTTAATTCGATGGGAGAAGGGGAGGAAGGATTCTATCGCCCAAGTGAATCCTCATCCCTTTAGGGGTTGCACGTCTTGGTAGCCGGTGTTTATGGGCGGACTGGCCGTGCGCGCCATATTCGGGTTTCGTGCGCGTGCGGCTTGGGTATACTGCCAGGGAGAGACCGTTGGTGGCGGGGACGGGGCGGATCGAACCATGAAAGAAGGAGGAAGATGAAAATCGACCCCAAAGACTTCCGTGTCCCAGCCGGCCAAAAGGTGGAACTCAACAAGTGGCCAACCGCGGTGAAGCCGTTCTACAAATCGAAGAAGCAGTACAAGAAGTTTCTCTATGAAGACATCGAGGAACTAAGCGAGCTGCAACGTCTTCTCTACGCGTCCAACAGCTATGCTGTTCTTCTTGTTTTTCAGGCAATGGACGCAGCCGGAAAGGACGGTGCCATCAGGCATGTCATGTCCGGTGTCAATCCGCAAGGCTGCCAGGTTTTCAGTTTCAAACAGCCGAGCGTCGAAGAACTGGATCATGATTTTCTCTGGCGCACGACGCGGCGCCTGCCGGAACGCGGGCAGATCGGAATCTTCAATCGTTCCTATTACGAGGAAGTGCTTATCGTTCGCGTGCATCCCGAGATTCTCCACAGCCAAGGCATACCGCCGACCCTGCTTGACGCACAAGCTGTCTGGCGGGACCGCTACCAATCCATCGTGGATTTGGAAAACCACCTCCATCGAAACGGTACCCGGATTATCAAATTCTTTCTCCACCTGTCGAAAGAAGAACAGCGAAAGCGCTTTCTGAAGCGCATTGATGAACCGGAAAAGAACTGGAAAATCAACCTCGGTGACATCGAAGAGCGGAATCAGTGGGATCATTACATGAACGCCTACGAGGCTTGCCTGAGCGCAACCAGCACGAGCACTGCGCCCTGGTATGTCGTGCCGGCCGACGACAAGGAGAACGCGAGGCTTGTCATTTCCCGGGTTATCCTCGGCACGCTCAAAGAGCTCAAGATGAGCTACCCTGAGTTGACCAAGGCGCAGCGAAAGGAACTGGCATCAATCCGCAGACTGCTCGCAAGGTAAAAATCCCGACATGAACGATTTGCGTGCCGAGCACGGCGACCCACAAATTCCGCGCAGGGCGTATGGACCAGAACGGACCGCGCGTACGTGTCAGATAGATCGTCAGATGTCCCGCCACGGACAGCTTCAGATACATCAGCGTCTGCACATGCGCGCGGTCGAGATGAAACACGCGCTCGCCGAGATAGAAGAGACCAAACGCGGCCACGACGCCGATGACGCCCAGAACCGTGGAAACCCCGAGCACCATGTGCATGTTCCAGGCTTCGGGCTTGTCCTTGTAGTGAACGTTGTCGTAGGC
>JBAUKK010000198.1:0-2017 GCA_049577645.1 Candidatus Deferrimicrobiaceae bacterium | reverse complement strand
CCTCCTACATGCCGGACCCGGAACCCTCTACGGCGGGTGAATAGGGAGGAACCCGTTAAAAAATGTGTCGCGCATCGGCTGCGAGGTCCTATAAACTCAAGGAAAGAATCACGGAGATAAGCGGATGAACCGGAAACTCATCGAGACGCTTCAGATTATTTCGCTTTTGTTGATCTGGGTGCTGTTCACCGGGATCGCCGTCTGGATCGTCACCCTGATCAGGGAATCCCTCAGGCTGCACGACGCCCCGGATGCATCCGTCGGGATCAGCATCGTTGCGATTCCCGTCTTTTTCATCCTCGCGTCGGTGCTGACATACGTGTTCGTCGGTTTGAAAAAAGGGCGAAAAGAGGAATCGGAACCATAGGGAAAATCCGAGGTCGGATCGCCTGGAACAGATCGTCGAGGGGGGATGACATCCATGCTATATAGGAAATCGAGCGCGGTTGCGGCATTACCATTCGGAGCTCTTTGCCTTCTCACGGCAATCCTCCTGGTCGGCGGGGGATGCAGCAAGAAGGAAACCGGCCCTACCGAGCGGACCATCGCGGAATCGGTACCCCCTGCGCACAAGCCCTACCTCAGCAGCGACCTCATCCAGGGCCGGATGGTCTTCGAGGCAAAGCATTGCAGCGAGTGCCACTCGATCTTCGAGCGTGAGAGGAAGATCGGACCCAAGCTCCAATCCTCCCAGTTTTACGGAAGTTTCCTGGACATCTTCTCGACCCTTTGGACCCACGCCCCGGCCATGGCGGTGCACATGAGAAGAGAGGTGCTGGACCGACCCCAGTTCAGCACCACCGAATTGAACCAACTGGTCTCGTTTCTGTATATGCTGCCCTATTTGAGCGAACCGGGAAATCCCCGGAGAGGCGAGACGTTGCTTAAGGAAAAAGCCTGTTTCCTGTGCCACTCCCTCGGGAGAAAAGGGAAAAAAGACGGGATACCGCTGGATGCTCTTTCCTTCTACCAGTCCCAGGTCATCCTGTTGCAGCGCATGTGGAATCATGTACCGGAAATGATCAGCCGGATGGCGGAGACGGGAACCGCCATCCCTACGTTTTCCGGCAACGGCATGACGGACATTTTCGCCGCCCTGACGGAATCGGACACGGAGAAGCGCAGACAGGTTTTCCTGGGAGTCGGCAACGCGGATAACGGCCAGAAGGTATTTACGGACAAGGGATGCATCAAATGTCACTCCATCTTCGGCAAAGGAGGAAAAGATGCGCCGGACCTGGGGAAAACCGTTTCCCAGGAGAACGTTACGGCGTTAATCACCCGAATGTGGAACCACGCCGGACAGATGCGGGAAAAGTTTAAGCAAAAGAAACAGGGATGGCCGTATTTCACGGAAACGGAGTTGAACGACCTGATCGTGTTCCTCTATTCCCTGAATTACGAGGACAAGCCCGGGGATCCCCAGAAGGGAGAAAGCATATTCCGCAAGAATCAATGCATCGACTGTCATTTCAAGACAGACGCGGACAAACAGAAGATCGTCGGTGATATCAAATCGGCCGACGCCATTTCGTTCGCCACGCACCTGTGGAACCACATCCCCGCCATGGAGGCCGCCATGGTAACCCAGGCGGTGCCTTGGCCCGAGATGAGCGGCCAGGATTTACGGGACGTCCTCGCGTTCCTCCGAAGTCAATGATCGGGGGTTCGTGGATCGATTTCCCTCATTGCGCGAGGAGGTCCTCTTCCCCCTCCTCGCCATAGGTGCGCTCGAGGAACATCTGGTCGCCGATGAACGGGTGGATTCCGTCCTCGCCCACGTGGAAGTCGCCGTTCATGATCGGGATCGCGATCCGAAGGAGCATCGTGAAGACCAACAGCCCCGTCGCCCAGATCCCCAGGGTGACCAGCATCTCGACCCCGGTGGGGGAATACTCGTAGAATTCTCCGAGCACGTCCGGTACGAACCCCGGGATGACAAGCCCCATCCCCTTCTCGATGTACACGCCGATGAAAACGAGGACACATCCGATGTTGAGGGTGACCTGATTCTCCC
>JBAUKK010000197.1:0-17660 GCA_049577645.1 Candidatus Deferrimicrobiaceae bacterium | reverse complement strand
GACGGAATCCGGGAAACCGATCGACCCGGTCGCGCGATTTCATCTGGGCAACGGCGCACGACTGGAGAGGATCCAATGGCTCAGCGATCTCACCCCCAAGGGGTTACGACAGGCCGCCGGGTTCATGGTCAACTACCTCTACGAGCTTCACCGAATGGATCGAAACCAGGAAGCCTTCTCCCACCACGGCGAAATCGCCTCTTCCCATGCCGTGCGGAAACATTTGCGATCCGACATCCGAAAACGGTTCTCCTCCCCTTCCTGATCCGGCACGCGGTCGAAACACTTGCCGGTGAACGATCCGCACCGGGAAAGGGAGCGACACCACACAAGATGCCGATGGCCTTCCCGGGAACGGTCGTGATACCCTGTCGGCCGTTGCATGATCACGCCGATCAAGGAACCGGCGCCCCGGCACGGCGGAGTTGAGCACGCGGCCGGCCGACGGAAGAGGAGCGGATGCTGGAGATATCCCTGCTGTTTGCTGCGGGGCTTTTGATCGGGACGCTGGGAACCCTGATCGGCGCAGGCGGCGGCTTTATGATCGTTCCCCTCCTCCTGTTCGGACTCCACTTCACCCCCCAGCAGGCGGTAGGGACCTCCCTCTCGGTGGTGTTTCTGAACGCCCTCTCCGGGAGCATCGCCTACATGATCCAGCGGCGCGTCCTCTACCGGATGGGGGTGGCCTTCGCCGTTGCCACCATTCCCGGGGCCCTCCTGGGCGCCACGCTCGTGCAGTATCTCGGGTCGCGATGGTTCACGCTGCTCTTTTCCCTCTTTCTCCTCGCGCTGGCCGGCCTCCTGCACAAGGGGCAGACGGTCGGCGGAGTGGCACTGCGAAATCCGACTTCCGCGGAGCTGGGCCCGCTTTCCTCTCCGGTCATGCGGCTGGGGATGCTGCTGAGCTTCCTGGTCGGGGTAATCTCCAGCCTGTTCGGCATCGGCGGGGGGATCATTCACGTCCCTTTCTTAATCGTCATCCTGGGGCTTCCCGTTCACGCCGCCACCGCGACCTCCCACTTCGTCCTGGCGATCACAACCTTTACGGGCACCCTGATCTTCCTGCGCAACGGCCAGGTCGTTCTGCCCGTCGCGGCGGCCATGGGTGTCGGCGTGCTCCTGGGCGCGCAGGGGGGGGCACGGCTCTCCACCCGGATGCGCAGCGAGCCCATCCGTCGTCTGCTGGCCCTGGCGCTGTCGGCCTTCGCTATCGGCCTCATCATCCGCCACGTGATCGGCTAAACCCGGTGCGGTCCCGAATAGGGGAGATTCGCGCCCCGGGGAAAAAGGGTTGCGGCCCAAAGATGCCGCAACCCTCTGCGTTTTCATGGTCGGGATGACTGGATATGAACCGGCGGCCCACGCCATCCACGCCAACCATCGAACACCGGCTATCCAAGCAAATGACGGTCAAATTGGCCACAAAGGATGAATGGTGAATGTTGCTTTTCTACGTGTGACATGAGGTATCGATGGCGGAATTCCAGAAGATAAGGAGACCCCAAAGACGCAGACGACAAAGTGTGGCTGGTTGCCCACAGGATGAATCTCGGATGTCATCGCCGCCGGGCCCTATTCCGGATCTCGGCGGGTTCCTCCCGGGGATCCGCGGGACCCGACGCGATATACTTATCGATGAAGCGCAACGCGGGGACTGAATTCCATGAACAGCGCACCCGAATTTCTCAAGAATCTGGCGATCGTGCTCTGCGTCGCCGGGGTCACCACGGTGATCTTCCAGCGTCTCCGCCAGCCGGTGGTTTTCGGGTACCTCGTCGCCGGCATGATCGTAGGACCCCACATTCCCATCCCGCTGGTAGCCGACTTTCCCACGATCCACACGCTGGCGGAACTCGGCGTCGTTCTCCTCATGTTCTCCCTGGGACTCGAATTCAACCTGCGAAGGCTGTTCGACGTGGTGCCGACCGCAGGCGTGGCCGCCCTCGTGGAGACCAGCCTCATGATCTGGCTGGGGTACGTGGCGGGCCGAATGTTCGGCTGGACCCCGCTGGAGAGTTTCTACGCCGGCGCGATCCTCGCCATCTCCAGCACGACGATCATCATCAAGGCGTTCTCGGAGCAGGGGATCAAGGGGAAGTTCACCGAGACCGTCTTCGGCATCCTGATCGTCGAGGACCTGATCGTCATCCTCCTGCTGGCGATCCTCTCAACCGTTTCGGTCGGCAGCTCCGTCTCGGCGCGGGAACTTGCGTGGGCGGGCGGGCGGCTCCTCGCGTTTCTCGCCAGTCTCCTGGTCTGCGGAATGCTGATCGTTCCCCGCCTGATGCTCGCCGCCGTCCGGCTGGACCGCGCCGAGACGACGCTCGTGGCCAGCGTCGGGATCTGCTTCGCCTCCGCGCTGCTGGCCCATGTCTTCGGGTATTCCGTCGCGCTGGGCGCCTTCCTCGGCGGCGCACTCGTCGCGGAATCGGGAGTGGGGCATCGCGTGCAGCGGCTCGTCGAGCCGTTGCGCGACATGTTCGCCGCCATATTCTTCGTCTCCGTGGGAATGCTGATCGATCCTCTCCTGGTCGCCCGCCACTGGGTCGCCGTCGTCCTGTTCACGCTCCTGGTCGTCGTCGGCAAAATCGTCGGAGTCACACTCGGCGGCTTTCTCGCCGGATACGGAGTCCGCACCTCGGTCAGGGCCGGGATGACCCTTTCCCAGATCGGCGAGTTCTCCTTCATCATCGCCGGGGTCGGCCTCGCCACGGGCGCCACGCGGGAGTTCCTGTATCCGGTCGCCGTCACTGTCGCGGCCGTCACCATCCTATTGACATCCTGGATGATCCGATGGTCCGACGGCGTGGCGTCCGGGATCGACCGCCGCCTTCCCAAGCCGATCCGCACCTTCGCCGCGCTGTACGCCTCCTGGCTGGGGGATCTGCGCACCAAGAGCGAACCTGGAACCCCGTCCATCCCGATACGCAGGCTCGTGCGGATGATGCTGACCGACCTGGCGGTAGCGGTCGGGATTCTCACGGGAGCCTCCCGGTGGGGAAACGAGATCGCCGCATGGATCGCCTCCTTGACCGGGCTCTCCCCCCTGGTCGCCCGCTATGCCTTCCTCGCCGCAGTCGTTGCGATATCGGGCGCCCTCTGTTTCGGGGTCGTCCGGAGCGCGCGGCACATCGCGCTTGCGCTCGCCGCCAGGACGATGCCGGCGGCGGAGAATGGCAAGCTCGACCTTGCGGAGGCCCCGCGTCGCGCGTTGGTCGTCACGCTGCAGATCGGCATCGTCCTTCTGGTGGGAATGCCGGCGCTTGCGATCGTACAGCCGTTCCTGCCTTCCCTGCCGGTTGGCGCCGTCCTCGCGGGGGCGTTGCTGCTGTCCGGGGTCTGGTTCTGGCGCGGCGCCGCCAACCTGGAGGGCCATGTCCAGGCGGTGTCCGAGGTCATCGCGGATGTCCTGGCGAAACAGACCGGCCCCAGGTACACCGAGGGCGACGCCCACGCGCTCCGGAGGATTCGCGAGGTGGTCCCCGGATTGGGAAACATCGTCCCCCTGCGCCTTGGCCTCGGCAACCATTGCGTGGGAAAGACGCTTGCGGAGCTGCACGTGGGGAGCCAGACCGGGGCGACGATCCTGGTGATCCTGCGCGACGACGGGGAGGCGCTCATTCCCGCCGGCAAGGACATCCTGCGGGCGGGGGACCTCCTGGCGCTTGCCGGGTCGCCGGAGGCGATCGAAGCGGCCCGCAAGGTGCTTGTGTCGGGTCCGGAGAACTCCCGGTAAGCCCGGCGGCGCGCTTCCTCGGCACCAAGGAGGGTACCGTCCGGAAACGGCTTCACGACGGGAAGAAGAAGCTCCAGGAGCGGATCGTCAGGATGGCGGAAAAAACGAAGGCACCGAAGAAACAGACGAAGTAAGGCCGTAGGTTCCTCCAACCAAAAGCCCCGAAGGGAGCTCCCCGGTGGCCGCTGAAATATCCAAAGCCTGCGCCTCGACGGCCCTCGTCCATATCTCCAGCGTCGTTGTTGGAATGGCCTTCGAGCTGGCCGCCGGCGATGTGCCGAAGAAGAAATGGCTGCCGAAAACGATGGAAGGCCGTTCCCTCGGGGCTTTCGCCGTCCACGAGTCGGACAGCCCATCGGAGCTCATCAGGCCGTTCAGTTCATGATCGCGTGATCAACAATACCGATGAGAGAAGGAGCATCCCCGAGGCGGTCGAATAGGTGGGCGCACCCATCGAGGTCGTCCAGCATGGTTACCCCAGGAGGTCACCGCCTTCCGGCTACAACGTCGGCGATCATTCCCACCGCGGCCAACGCGATCACGACCGCAAGCGTGGTTCGCAGCCATCGGGGGCTGGCACGATGGCTGAGGACGCCGCCGATCTGCGCGCCCGGTACCGCCGCGAGCACGATCAGCACGGCGGGGGCCAGCGGCACCTGCCCCGTCGCCGCCTTGCCCACGAATCCCGCGAGGGAGGCGAGAAACACGAGCGCCAGGTTGCTCCCTATGACCACGCGGGTGGGCAGCCGGAGGACATGGAGCATCAGGGGAATGAGGATGAACGAGCCTCCCTGCCCGACCAGCCCCCCCAGAAAGCCGATCCCCACAGCAATCGATAGGGCGAGGGGGATATTGAACCGGTAGGCGTTCGGATCTTCGACCTCATGTTCCTCGGACTTCGGAAGCCACATCATCATCGCGGCGATGGCGGCGAGCCCGGCGAAGACGACCATCAACACCTCGTTCGCCACCCACCGGGAAGCCACCGATCCCGTCAGCGCGGCGGCCGAGATGGCGATTCCCATCGAGACCACGAGCCGGCGGTTCACGCACCGGTACCTGTCGTGACGCCAGGCCCCGGACAGGCAGGCGAACAGTCCTTGCGTGATCGTCAGGCCGGCGACCTGCCGCATGTCCAGAGAGGCGAGACCGAAGGCGGGAGGCAGGTACAGAAGCGCGGGCGCCATCACGATCCCGCCGCCGATCCCGAGCAACCCGGACAGGCAGCTGACCGCGAAGCCTGTGAAGAGGATCAGTACCGCCAGCCCCGGCTCGATCATCACGGTGCCTACGGCACGACCTCGATCTGTCCTTCCGGTTCGGCGATGAACTCCCCGATGGCCGCCGCCGGAACACCCGTTTCGACAAGGCCGGAGAGCAGGACCTCTAACCTCGAAGGTTCGACCGCGAAGAGAAGCCCGCCGGATGTCTGGGCATCGCAGAGCAGGAGGCGATCGATCTCGTCGATCGAATCGTGGTAAGTCACGACCCGGTCGAGTGACTCCTTGTTGCGGCGCGTCCCCCCGGGGATCGAGCCGGCGGCGGCGAGTTCCCGCGCTCCCGGAAGGAGGGGAACCGCGGACAGCCGGATCCGCGCGCCGACACCGGAGAGCATCTCGCGGAGATGGCCCAGCAGGCCGAACCCGGTGATGTCGGTGCATGCGCGTACGCCAACCTCCCGGGCGACCTCGGCCGCCGCGCGGTTCAAGGACGCCATGGTTTGGATGGCCATCCGGATCGTCTCTTCCCCGGCCGTGCCAGCCTTCATGGCCGTTGTCACGACCCCGGTCCCGATCGGCTTGGTGAGAACGAGCCGGTCCCCGGCACATCCTCCGACGTTGGTCCAATACTCCTTCGGATGGACGAAACCGGTCACGCACAGGCCGTACTTTGGCTCCTTGTCGTCGACGGTGTGGCCGCCGACGATATCGATGCCGGCTTCCCTGGCCTTCTCCGCTCCGCCGCGCAGGATCTCCGCGAGAATCGACATCGGCGCCACATCGCTTGCTCTCGGAAAACCCACGATGTTGAGAGCCAGGACGGGACGACCGCCCATGGCATAGACATCGCTTAGGGAATTGGCCGCGGCGATGGCCCCGAACTGGTAGGGGTCATCCACCACCGGCGTGAAGAAGTCCACGGTCTGGATCAGCGCCAGCTCGTCGGAGACAAGGTAGATCGCCGCATCGTCGGCGGTCTTCGGCCCGACAAGCACGTTCGGATCGGTAATCTCTGGCAGGCCGCTCAGAACCTGAGCGAGGTCCTCGGGACCGATTTTTGCCGCTCACCCCGCACAGCTGGAGAGCTGGGTCAAGCGCACAGTACTCCTGGACATGGTTCTCCTCCTTGTTGGACCGGCTCGACTTCCTCGATACTGCGTCCTGCCGGTGATTGCCATGCTATGCTTCCCGGGGCTATACTGGAAATGCATTATTTTATTCGTTACCATGCGTATCTCTTTGGGTAGACGATGAACCCGCGCCACCTCCGAACCTTCTTAGCCGTCCGCAGGCACCGGAACTACACCCGGGCGGCCAAGGAGGTCTTCCTCACCCAGCCGGCCGTCTCGCGGCAGGTGCGTCAGCTCGAGGAGGAGCTCGGCGTCCGGCTCTTTGAGCAGATCGGCAAGTCGCTTCACCTGACGGACGCAGGAGAGACGCTTGCCGTCGAGGCGGAGAAGCTGCTCGGGGCAATGGAACGGACTGCCGATGCGGTTCGCTCCCATAGCTCCGCCGAACGCGGTTCCGTGCGGATTGGAGCCAGCACGACCCCGGGGTTCTACCTGCTTCCGGACCTCCTGGGCCGGTTCCACCGCCGTTTTCCGAAGGTGGCCCTCCATTACACGGTAGAGAACTCTCTTAAGATCGAGCAGATGCTTGTCCGGAACGAACTCGACCTGGGATTCGTCGGGGTTCGACTGTCGAGCAAGGAACTGGAACTCAAGCCGCTCGCGGAGGACGAGATCGTCTGCTTCACCAGCCCGTCACATCGCCTTGCAAAGGTGCGACGCATCGACCCGAGTTCGCTCGAAGAAGAGATGTGGGTCATCCGCGAGAAGGGGTCGGCGACGCGTCTCCTTTTCGAGGATTGGCTGTCATCCAGGAAGGGCGCGATCCGGAAGTCCATCGAGCTTACCTGCCCCGAGACGTGCAAGGCACTGGTCCGTGCCGGCATCGGAATCTCCTTCATGTCGGTTCATGGACTACGATCCGAAATCCGAACCAAGCGCCTCATGAGGGTCCCGGTGACGGGGATGTCCTTGAAAAGGCCGATCTTCCTCGCCAGGCACTCCGATAAGCGCAATTCGCCCGTAATGGAGAGCTTCCTTGCGATCGTGGAGAGCGCGCTGCCGAAGTTGACGACGCCGGGAGGCTGAGAAGGCCGGGAATTCGTCGATCTCCATGTCTCCTCCTTCCCGGCCAAGCACTCCCACGACCTACGGCGGCTTCCCGCATGGCCATGGCCGGAGTGCCGCCCACCTCACCCCGGAGCACAGGAGAAAGGCGGTCGAATACCTGCCGGATTGGGAAGCCGGGGAAAAAGATGGTCATAAAATGAAAAAGGTTACGACCCGGGAAGCCGTAACCTGTTGATTTCATGGTCGGGATGACTGGATTTGAACCAGCGACCCCCTGGTCCCGAACCAGGTGCTCTACCAGGCTGAGCCACATCCCGACGGAACGTGAGATGATAGCAATACCGCTAACATTCCGTCAATACGCAGCTTGCTCCCTACAGGCCCATCGGCTCGCCGCAAACCAGCACGGAGATATCCGAATGCGGGGGTTTGCGCTCGACGATCGAGTAGACGCGGCAGATGCGCTGGGGGGAGTCGCAGTCCTCGCAGAAGCCGGAGGTCGCGCACGGGGTGTCGAGCTTGAGGCGATTCGTGTTTCTCGGCGCGGCGACGGACTTGATTCTCCGGAACGCCTCGGACACGCCGCTGACCACCTTCTGCCCGCCCGCCACCACGACGATCTTTTTCGGACCGAACGTCATCGCGTTTGTCCGGTTCCCGTTCATGTCCAGGTTGACGAGGCACCCGTCGAGGGTGACCGCATTGGTCCCGACCAGAAACAGGTCGCAGGTGAGCTGGGCGAGCCTGGCCTCCGCCTTCTTCTCGGGGGGGACGCGGCCATGGTCGAACAGCTGCTTGCCGCTTCCCGCGAGGAGATCGAAGATCCCCATCTCCGCGACCGACATAGAGCCTCCGAAGCCGATCGATTCCGCCTTCTCGCATTCCGCGAGCACCCGCTCCCGCACCGTTTCCAGGCTGGGATAGTACTCGGCGTCGAATCCGTTCTTCCGGAGCGCCTCGACGCACTTCTTCCCCCGAACCTCCAGCTGCCACAAACCGATCTCTACCCGGCCCATTCCTCACCCCCGTCCGGTCTTCGCCTCCCCGCCCTCGTCACGCGGGGGCGGAAACGGCTTTCTGGATGTTTTTCCGCATCTCGGAAATCGTCTTGCCGTAATCCTTCGTTCCGAAGATCCCGGAGCCGGACACGATCACGTTGGCCCCGGCCTTGACGACCTCTGCGATGTTGTCCGCCTTGATCCCGCCGTCCACCTCGATGTCGACCGAAAGCCCCGCGCGGACAAGCTGCGAGCGGAGAAGCTCGACCTTTCCGGTCATCGAGGGAAGGTAGGCCTGCCCCCCGAACCCCGGGTTGACGGTCATGAGGAGCACCATGTCGATGTCGGTCAGGACCCACTCGATGGCCGAGAGCGACGTAGACGGGTTCAGGGATACCCCCGCCTTCTTTCCCAGCTCCCGCACCCGGGCGACGGCGCGCTGGATGTGCGGGGTCGCCTCCGCGTGAACGGTGAGGACGTCCGCCCCGGCGTCCGCAAACGCCTCGATATAGTTCTCCGGCTCGACGATCATGAGGTGCACATCGAGGGGGAGTTTTGCGCATCGTTTGATCGCCGCAACCACGGGGGGGCCGATCGTGATGTTGGGGACGAACCGGCCGTCCATAACGTCGATGTGGAGGAGGTCGGCTCCCGCCTTCTCCACGGCATTTATCTCCTCGGCAAGCCGGCCGAAGTCGGCCGACAGCAAGGACGGCGCAATGTAATAATCCATCCCGTTTCCCCTTTCGCGGCGGTTCGCGAAGATTCTACCACGGACGGGGACTTGGCATCCTCCCTTCGCTTCATCCCGGCGCCGGCAACCGTTCGTCAGCCGCTCTTACGAAGCAGGGCCGCGAAGAACCCGTCCGTGCCGTGACGGTGCGGAAGGAGGCGGAGGAACCCCGCCGACGTCCACGCGCCCGAAGGTCCGGGCCAGCCCCGCACGCCTTCCCGGTGCGCCCTCGCATCCGCGTGCCTTGTGCAAAACGACTCCGCCACCTCCTCGTTCTCCTCCGCAAAGGGGGTGCAGGTGCAGTACACGAGGAGCCCCCCGGGCCGAACCGACGTCCATGCGTGGTCGAGAATGGCTTCCTGCAGGCGCGCCATCTCGTGCGGCCCGTCCAGACGGAACCGCCACTTCGCGTCGGGGTTGCGCCGGATGACCCCCATGCCCGTGCAGGGGGCGTCCACGAGGACCTTGTCGAACAAACCCGCGGCCTCGGGTAGCGATCTCGCCTGGAAATCATGGCGCCGCGCCGTAATCGCCGTCGCACCCGTGCGCGATATGGTCTCCCGGAGAAGCCGGAGGCGCCCTTCCGAGACGTCCACCGCTACGATCTGCGCCCTGCCCCCGGCAAGGGCCGCGAGGTGGGTCGTCTTCCCCCCGGGTGCGGCGCACGCATCGAGGATCTTCTCGCCTCCCGAGGGTGAGAGGAGCGGTGCGATGAGTTGCGCCCCCTCGTCCATCACCAGGTACTCCCCGGACCGGAACCCCGGGTCGGCGTGCACGCCGGACGGCTCGGCAAGCACAATCCCGTCGGGTGCGTACCGGCAGGCGGAAGGAGACATTCCCGCGCGGGCCAGCCGGGCAGCAAGGGCGTCCCGGGTGATGCGGAAAGGGTTCGCACGAACCACGAAGGGGGGCTTATCCAGAGAGTTCGCGAGGAACGCGGCCGCCTCTTTCTCCCCCAGGGAGCGCGAAAGGGCGGAGGCGAGCGCAGCGGGGGCCGAATGCATGACCGCCGGGATTCCCTCCCCTTCCGTCGCGCGGAGAACCGGCGCGGTCCCCGCCCGCACCAACTCCCGCAGGACCGCGTTGACCAGCCCGGCGATCTTCTCTCCCCGAACCTTTTTTGCCGCCGCGACGGTCTCGAAGATCGCCGCCCGCTCCGGCGCCCGGGTGTAGAGGAGCTGGTAGGCGCCCAGCCGCAGGGCGTTTCGCGCCCAGGCGTCGGTTTTTTCGATCGGCCGGACAAGGTGCGCGGAGAGGGCGGAATCGAGGATGCCCCGGCGCCGAAGCGTTCCCATCACGATCTCGGTGAGGAGCGCCCGGTCCCTCGGGTCGGATAACGAACGCTGCGCCCGGTCGAGGAGGATGTCCGCGTATGCGCCTCCCCGGTCCACCCGGGCAAGGATGCGAAGCGCCGCTTCCCTTACGGAGATAGCCGGTCCCCCTTCCGGACGCGGCGGCCCTGCGCGTATTCCCGGGAGGACATCGCCCTGCCCCCTTCGGGCTGGAGCTTGCTCAGGAGGAGCGCCCCCTCGCCGCAAGCGACCACGATCCCGTCCCGGTCCACCGAGAGGATCTCGCCCGGCCTCCCCTTGCCCTCCCGGAAGGAGGCGGCGAGGACTTTCAACGTCTTTCCGTCGTGGTCCGTGAAGGCGGAAGGCCACGGCGTCATCCCCCGGACCAGGTCGCGCACCTCCCGGGCGGACTTCCCCCATTCGATCCGTCCGTGCTCCTTCTTGATCATCGGGGCGTAGGTCGCCCGGCTTCCGTCCTGGGGGGTCTCCGCAAGGGTCCCCTCGCGGAGCTTGCCCAAGACCTCGGTCAGGGCCTGCGCGCCGAGGAAGGACAGCTTGGGGAACATCGTCTCCGCCGTGTCGTCCTCGTCGATCGGCATCTCCCGGCCGTGCAGCATCGGCCCCGTGTCCATCCCGGGGTCCATCTTCATGATCGTCACGCCCGTCACCGTTTCGCCCCGTGCGATCGCCCAGTTGATCGGCGCGGCCCCGCGATACCGGGGGAGAAGGGAGGCGTGCACGTTGATGCACCCGTACTCCGGGATGTCGAGGATCGACGGGGGAAGGATCTGTCCGTACGCGACGACGACGATCAGTTCGGGCCGCTCGCCGGCGATGCGCGCCACCGACCCGGGATGTCTCGCTTTTTCCGGCTGGAACACCGGGATCCCGAGCCGCTGCGCTTCCCGCTTCACCGGAGGAGCCGTGAGCGCCTGCCCCCGGCCGGCGGGGCGGTCGGGGTTGGTTACGACAAGGACCACCTCCTCGGTGCGCGCAAGCGCGTCCAACGAGGGAACCGCAAACTCCGGGGTTCCCATGAAGACCACGCGGTATCGGTGCATTATTTCGCGGATGCGATGGGGGCGGCGAGCTTCTCGACGAACAGGATTCCGTCCAGGTGGTCGATCTCGTGCTGCAGGGCGCGGGCCAGGATGCCGCTCGCCTCGACGGTGACCGGTTCTCCCTGTTCGTTCATCCCCCGGAGGACAATGGATTCAAACCGGCAGACCATCCCCTCGACGCCGGGGACGCTCAGGCAACCTTCCACCCCTTCGGTCCATCCCGCCTTCCCCACGATCTCGGGGTTTACGAGGGCGACCGGTCCGGCTGTTTCATTAACCGGGGAAATGTCCACCACGATCACGCGCTTCCCCACGCCGACCTGCGGGGCCGCCAGCCCGATGCCGCTTGCAGCGTACATCGTCTCGAACATGTCCCGGACGAGCTCGCGGACCTTCTCGTCCACGATCGTCACGGGAAGCGACCTCGTCGACAGGAACGGGTCAGGATAGGTGAGAATCCGCCTCAACATTGTGCTCGTCCACCTTTTTCGGCGGGAAGAAACGGACGACGTTCTTCCCGGTTTCCTTTCCCCAGTATAATGCCCGGTCCGCATTTCCCACAAGTCCGTCGGCGCTTAGTTCCATCCCCGGCAGGAGGGAGGAGACCCCGAAGCTGGCGGTAAGCTTCAATGGACTGCCCGCGACGTCGAACGTTTTCTCGTTCACCATTTGGTGCGCCCGGCCGGCCGCGTGAATCGCCTGTTCCGGGTCGGCGTCCATGAGAAGCCAGGCGAACTCGTCCCCCCCCAGGCGCGCTACCGTGTCGTAGGCCCGCTTCGCCGAATGAATCACGTTTCCGAATTGCCGGATCACGCTGTCCCCCTCCGGGTGGCCGAAATCGTCGTTGATCCGCTTGAAATCGTCGATGTCCACTACGATGCACGACAAGCAACGGCCGATTCGGCGGGCCATTTCCACATCCCGGGCGAGATCCCGGGAAAAGTGCCTCCGGTTGGGAAGCCCCGTCAGGTCGTCGCGCATGGAGAGCTCGCGGAGTTCCCGGTTGAGTTCCGACAGCGACTGGTACAGGGAGCCGTAATGGAAGAGGGGCTTCGCCCTCCCGATGAGTTCTTCCGGGGAGATGTCCGCGGGAAGCACAAGGTCGACGCCTGAGGACAGGAACCTGCCGGCGCGGAGGATGGCGTTCATCCCCCCCACGAGGATGATGGGCACGCCGAGAGACCCTTTCCGCTCCCGGAACCGCCGCAGGACCTCGATCTCCGCTGCCGTGTCCCCGTGCTCCCCCAGCAGGATGCCGGACAGGTTACGGCAGGAAAGTCCGGAGTCCAGGAGCTTGGACCACGAAGGGGTCTCCTCGACCCGGTACCCGTTCTCGGCGAGGAACCGGGCGGCGTGGCGGAGCACTGGCCACAAGGGCCTGGCGATGATTACGGCGTTTTCCACTGCGGATCCCGTGCAACCGGGGAGATTAAGGGCATCCTTTCATTATGATAAATCCTGCGGCCGGGGGGAATGCTTCTGGCGGCGGCCGGCGGGACCGTCATTGCCCTTCTTCCCCGCCCCCGTCGAGGACCTTTGCGTTTTTAAGCGCCACGGCGGCGACGTTCGCGAAGGCGGTGAGCAGCTCCAGGTCCTCTTCCGCGAAAGCATACCGGCTGTAGTGGTCCACGTTCAGGACGCCTACGACCTCGTCCCCCCACTTGATCGGGACCGCCAGTTCCGACTGCACGTTCGTGTTCGCCTCCACATACCGTAAATCGCTCGTCACGTCGGGGAGCAGCGCCGGCTTCCCCTCTTTGGCAACCCACCCGGTGACTCCCTCCCCGATCCGGAGGAGGACCTCCTCCTTGACCTCCGGCCCGAGCCCCCGCTCTGCCTGGATGCGCAGCACGCCGGAAGGTCTTTCGATGAGGATCATGGAGCCGCTGGGGGCCCCCAATAGATTCGTGGCGCGGTCGATGATGAGCTCGAACAGGACCGCCGGGTCGCTCTCCTCGTTCAGCGCCCTGCTGATCTGGAAGATCGCCGCCAGCTTCTTCGCCTTCCGGTCGAGACGGGCCACCAGGTCGGCGTTCTCGATCGCCACTCCCGCGAAGTTCGCCATCACGGAGAGGAGCTTCAGATCGGTGTCGGTGAGGTTCCTCCGGTCGAGAGGGGAAGCGGCGCAAAGCACCCCGACTCCCCCGGAGGGACCCCGGATCGGCGCGGCGAGGAACCCCTTGACGTCGAGGCGTCGCAAGAGGCGCAGCAGCTTCCTGTTGAGGCCGGCCCGCGTTTCCGAAACGACCATCCCCTCGCCGCTGGCCAAGACCGGGGAAAAGATGCTGTCGTGGACCTCCCGGCGGTACTTCTCGAACTGCCTCCCCCGCGGGATCCCCGCACTCGCCCGGAGGTCGAGCTCCTCCTCCCCGTGCGACTTGAGGAGGAGGACGACCCTCTCCACGCGCAGGATGGAGGTGGCGGCGGAGGCGATCAGGTCAAGGCTGCTCTGCATGTCGCCCGCCGTCGTGTTCATCGCCTGCGACACTTCGTAAAAGCCCGAGGTCAGCGCCCCCGCGAGCGATGCCTCCCGCGTATAGACCGGGATCTTCTTCCCGAAGATCGCCTCCTGGAGAAGGGATCGAACCGTCATCTACCCCCCAGAAGCCGACGCACGGTGGTCTTGAGCTCCTTCGTGTCGTGGGACTTCACGATATAGGCGTCCGACGCCCAGGTGGTGAAATCCTGCTTGAATTCCCCGAAGGCGGTCAGCAGAAGGACCGGGACCGACGCGTTCTTCTCCCGGATTCTCCGCAGCACTTCGAGACCGTCGAGCCCGGGCATCTTCACGTCGAGCGTCACGAGGTCCGGGCGGAACGATTCGAATTTTTTAAGCGCTTCGAGCCCGTCCGGGGCAAGCTCCACCTCGTACCCCTCCTCGACAAGCTCGTCCCGGTACAACTCGCGGATGTTTTCCTCGTCGTCGACAACCAGGATCCGTTTCATGGAGGAAACCTCCTTCCCGTGCCCCGCGCCTTCCTCCTGCGCGGTTGCACCCTTGCCGCTCGTCACGCTCACGCCTTCCGGCGGCTTCCCCTTTCCCCTTTCTTAACCGGTCCGGGGACCTCTCCCCACCGGGCGGTGAGCCCCGCGTCGATCCCGATTTGCTGAAGAATGCGGGATACGACGAAGTCGACCATATCCGCGACCGTGGCCGGCCGGTGGTAGAACCCCGGGCATGCGGGAAGGATGTCCGCACCGGCTCGGGCCAGGGTGAGCATGTTCTCGAGGTGAACGGCGGAAAGCGGGGCTTCCCTCGGAACGACCACAAGAGGGATCCTCTCCTTCAGGGCAACGTCCGCACACCGCGAAAGAACCGAGGACGAAATGCCGTGGGCGATCCTGCCGAGCATCCCCATCGAGCAGGGAGCGATGATCATCGCGTCCGGGGGATGGGACCCGGATGCGAACGGAATGGCGAAATCGTCCTCTTCATAAAGGTGAAACGCGGTCGCGGGCACGGACATCCGCTCCGCGAGCCACCGTTTCCTCCCCGGCAGGCCCATGCCGCGCAGCCGGTTCCTGCGCGCCGATCCCGGCCGGGGGACGTTCCCCGTTCCGATTTCCGTCTCCACGATGTCCCATGCCGTAGCGGTGACGATCAGGTGCAGGTCCACCCGGTGGGCCTTAAGCGCCGCGCCGGTACGGACGCCGTATACGGCGCCGCTTGCGCCGGATATGCCGAGCAGCACCTTCATGGAGCTTCCTCTCCCCCCGATCCGCCGGCAGGGTCAGAGCGCAAGGTCAAGATAGGTGAACAGGCAAAGCGCGACGCTCACGACGCCGTTCAGGTTGAAAAACGCCACGTTCAGCCGGGAGAGGTCGTCCGCATGCAGGATTGCGTGCTCGTACACCAGCACCGCGGAGCAGATTCCCCACCCCGCGAGGAACCACCAGCCCAGCCCAAAACTATAATATCCCACCAGCAGGAGGCCCGCCATCACCAAGTGAAACCCCCGGGCCACCCACAGTGACCTCCCGACGCCGAGAAACCGCGGGATGGAGTGGAGCTCCTCCATCCGGTCGAACTCGATGTCCTGGAGGGCGTAGAGGACGTCGAATCCGCTTACCCAGAAGAGGACAGCGAAGGAGATGATCAGGATCCTCGCATCGAACTCCCCCGTGACGGCGACCCATGCGGCCAGCGGCGCGGCCCCGAGGCAAAGCCCGAGCAGGATGTGGGATGCCCAGGTGAAGCGCTTCGTGTAGGAGTAGGAGAAGAGAAGGAGCAGGAGCACCGGGGAAAGCTTGAGGCACAGGGGGTTGAGCTTCGCCGCCGACAATTCGAGCAAGACCACCGACAGGAAGATGAAGACGGCCACCATCGGCTTGCTCACCTCGCCCTTCGGGATAGCCCGCTCCCGGGTGCGCGGGTTCTTCGCGTCGATGTCGGCGTCCACCAGCCGGTTGAACCCCATCGCGGCGCTTCGGCCCCCCACCATGGCCAGGACGATGTAGAAGACCGTCCGGAGGGAGGGCGCCCCACGGGCGGCGAGAAACGCCCCCATCAGTGCGAACGGTAACGCGAAAACGGTATGCGCCACCTTGATCATCTCGAGGTAGACGCCTACGCGGCCAAGCATGTCAGCGCCCCGCCTCCGAGAGGGCCCCTCCGAGGATGCGGAAGCCGGTCATGACGCCCCGCACCGGGGCGCTGCCGGCGAAGCAGTCGAGGAAGGGGGTTCCGAGCGGAGCTTTCCCGGGAGGAAGGTCAAGCGCAGACTTGCGGGTGCACCGCAAGTCGAGCGACGAAGCGAGGGACCCCCTCCGAGGATGCGGAAGCCGGTCATGACGCCCCGCACCGGGGCGCTGCCGGCGAAGCAGACGCAGGAGGGGGCCGTCAAAACCCGTATTCCTTCCACCGGCGGGTGACGAGTTGGACGATATCCTCGTGCATCCGGATGTCCTCGGGCCATTCCCGCGCGAACCCTTCGGAGGCCCACTTCCGGGTGGCGTCGATCCCCATCTTCGATCCGTAGTGGGGGATGGGAGAGGCGTGCTCGAGGGCATCGACCGGCCCGTCGACGATCATCGTATCGCGCCGGGGGTCCACGTTGTTCCCGATCCGCCAGATGACCTCGGAGGGGTCCTGGATGTTCACGTCGGCGTCGAAGACGACGACGAACTTGGAGAACATGAGGAGACCCACCCCCCAGGCCGCGCTCATCACCTTTCTCGCGTGCCCGGGATAGCGCTTGTCGATGGAGAAGAGGGCGACGTTGTGAAAGATCCCCTCGATGGGCAGGTTCATGTCAACCACTTCCGGGACGATCTTGCGGAGCAGCGGAAGGAAGATCCGCTCCGTGGCCTTCCCGAGGTAGACGTCCTCCATCGGGGGCTTCCCCACGATCGTCGCGGGGTAGACCGGGCTTTTCCGCCTCGTCACGCACGTCAGGTGGAAGACCGGGTATTCGTCGGCCAGGGAGTAGTACCCGGTGTGGTCCCCGAACGGGCCCTCCGTGCGCAGTTCGTCCGGGTCGACATACCCCTCGAGGATCACCTCGGCGTGCGCCGGGACCTCGATATCGACCGTCTTGCACCGGACGAGTTCGACCGGCTGCTTCCGTAAAAATCCGGCGAAGACCATCTCGTCCACGTCTTCGGGCAACGGCGCCGAGGCCGCGTAGATCGTCGCCGGGTCGCCCCCCAGGGCCACCGCCACCGGCATCCTCTCCCGCTTCCTGCGAAACCCCCGGTAATGCTGCGCCCCCCCCTTGTGGATGTGCCAGTGCATTCCCGTGCTCGTCTCGTCGTAGACGTGCATCCGGTACATCCCGACGTTGCGCCGGCCCGTTTTCGGGTCCTTCGTGAAGACTAGGGGAAGGGTGAGGAACGGTCCCCCGTCCCCCGGCCACGTCTTGACGACGGGGAGGAAGGAGAGAGACGGCCGGTCTTCCTCCACCACCTCCTGGCACGGCGCGGAGGAGACCGTCTTCGGGATGAAGTCGGCCAGGCGGGCGAGCTTGGGGAGCATCTTCAGTTTTTCGATGAGATTGGAGGGGATCTCCTGCTCGATCACCTCCACCATCCGTGCGCCGATCTCGTCCAGGGAGGCAACGCCCAGGGCGAGGCACATCCGCCCCATCGTGCCGAAGAGGTTCATCGCAAGGGGGACGTCGTGCCTCTTCACATTTTCGAACAGCAGCGCCGGCCCGCCGGCCTTTACCGCACGGTCCGCGATCTCGGCCGCCTCAAGGTCCGCGGACACCGGCGCCCGGATCCGTAACAGCTCCCCGCGCGCCTCGAGCGCGGAGAGGAACTCCCGCAAGTCCCGGAAGGCCATCCATCCCCCTTTTGCAATCCGCAGTGGGAAAATCATACCATACGAGCGGCCGGCCCACAGCGTATCCCGCCCGGGTTTCCGGGCAGTTGCATTCCCCTCCCGCGGCGCGGTATAGTTCTTCCTTCGTATGCAAACCGTCCTGCTCGTCGCGCTGTGCGGCGCCCTCGGGTGCGCGGCGCGCTATTACATATCGGGGTGG
>JBAUKK010000196.1:0-9262 GCA_049577645.1 Candidatus Deferrimicrobiaceae bacterium | reverse complement strand
TGAACGAGCCCCCCGGCGCGCGTGCGCGCGTCGGACTGTCGGCGCTGACCGCCGCGGAATATTTCCGCGACGAGGAGGGGCAGGACGTGCTCCTCTTCATCGACAACATCTTCCGGTTCACCCAGGCAGGTTCCGAGGTGTCGGCGCTTCTGGGCCGGATCCCTTCCGCCGTCGGCTATCAGCCGACACTCTCGACCGACCTCGGGGAGCTCCAGGAACGCATCACCTCCACCAAGAGCGGTTCGATCACCTCGGTGCAGGCGATCTATGTCCCCGCGGACGACCTGACCGATCCCGCGCCGGCGACGACCTTCTCCCACCTCGACGCCACGACCGTTCTGTCCCGCCAGATCGCGGAGCTCGGCATCTATCCGGCGGTCGACCCCCTCGACTCCACATCGCGCATCCTTTCCCCGCTGGTCCTGGGAGAGGAGCATTATCAGGTGGCGCGCGCGGTGCAGAAAGTCCTCCAGCGGTACAAGGATCTGCAGGACATCATCGCGATCCTCGGCATGGACGAGCTCTCGGAGGATGACAAGCTGCTGGTTTCCCGCGCCCGCAAGATCCAGCGATTCCTGTCGCAGCCGTTCTTCGTCGCCGAGCAGTTCACCGGCATCCCGGGCAAGTACGTTCGCCTCGAGGATACGATCAAGTCCTTTCAGGAGATCGTCGAGGGGAAGCACGACGACCTCCCCGAGCAAGCCTTCTACATGGTGGGGACTATCGAGGAGGCAATCGAGAAGGGGAAGAAACTTCTCGCCACGGTGTAGCGGGGGGAGATCGCCATGGCATCGACGATCAGACTGGAACTGGTTACGCCGGAGCGCCTCCTCGTCTCCGAGGACGTGGACGAGGTCATCGCCCCCGGGTACGAAGGGGAGTTCGGGGTGCTTCCCGGGCATACCTGGTTTCTGGTGATCTTAAGGATCGGGTTGCTTCGTTACCGGATAAGGGACGAGGTGAGGAAGATTGCGGTGGGCGGCGGATTCGCGGAGGTGACGCCGGAGCGGGTGGTCATCATGGCGGACGTGGCGGAAAAGGCCGAGGAGATCGACGTCGATCGCGCGCGTCAGGCCCACGAGCGGGCCGAGGCCGCCCTCCAGGACCTGTCGATGGACGACGCTTTGTACCGCAAGATGTCGAGTGCCCTTCAGAGGTCGATCGCCCGGATGTCCGCCGCGGGTTAGCCGGCCTCCAGGGAGGCGTTCCTGAAGAGGCCGTGCACCGAGAGGGCCGATGCGCCCCGACCGGCGAGGCGCCCGGAAGGTTGTTTAGCGAGTTCCCGCCTTGATTTTCGGTTTTCCCCCCTCGATGGTGACTCGGAACTCGACCCGCCGCGCGCCGGACTTCCCGGCGATTTCGGCGGCGCGGGCCTTGAGCATCTCCCGCAGGGCGTTAAGGTCTTTCTCTTCCGTTGTCATGCCGCACTCCTGCCGGGCGCTCTTCAATTGTTCGAGCACCTGATCGAGCTGGTCCGGGGGGATCGTTTCCTCGCCTACGGGGGTCGCGCGGGTGATTTTTCCTCCGCTGTCCCGCGTGAGCCGGCCCTCCTCCAGATCCCTGATCATCCGGGTCCACAGGCTGGAATAGGTGTTGAGCCGGTTCTGCAGGCTGCTGAACCGGAATTGGTCGGAAGTATTTGAAAGCTTCCGCTGCCCCATACGGCGGACCATCCACCCGAGGATCCTGCGCTCCTCCTGGGGCTCGGTGCGCCTGGTTCCCTGGAAGAAGAGGTCATACTGGCGCTTCAGCTCGTTGAGGTCCGCCTCGATTCTGTCCAAAACGTTCTTCATATTCGTCACTTTCGGCGTTCCCTTTTCCCAAGGAAACCGGGTACACTTTACTACGGCCGGACGGGGCCAATTCTAACATCCCGGAAAGGAGGAGGTCCATGGCGGATGTCTCCGCGATCATTCTTGCCGCGGGGCAGGGAAAAAGGATGAAGTCCCTCCTCCCCAAGGTGGCGCACCTCGTTTCGGGCAGGCCGATGCTGTGGCATGTCGCCCGTGCGGCCCGAACGGCCGGGATCGCCGAGATCGCCTTCGTGTTCGGCCAGGGGCGGGAGAAATTGGTCGGGACGGCGGAGGAGTTCGGGGGGAAGGTGGCGATCCAGGAAACCCAACTGGGGACCGGAGATGCCGCCCGCTGCGGGCTTTCCGTGCTCTCTTCAAGGGCGAAGGAGGTCGTCGTCCTCTGCGGGGATGCACCGCTCATTCATCCCCGGACCATCCGTGCTCTCATCGCAACCAGGAGGCGCAGGAAGGCGGCCGCGTCCGTGCTGACCGGGATCCTCTCCGACCCTTCCGGGTACGGGCGTGTCCTGCGTAACCCGGACGGCACCATCGCGCGGATCGTCGAGGAGAGGGACGGCGGTCCCGAGATCCGGAAGATCCGGGAGGTGAACTCGGGGACATACGTCTTCGACCGGAAGTTCCTCGTGAGAAACATCCCGCGCCTGACCGACGTCAACGTGCAGCGGGAGTTCTACCTGACCGACCTCGTCGTGCAGGCCCTCCAGGAGGGGAAGATCGTCGTGCCCGTCGTTGCTGAGAACCCCGACGAAGTGCGCGGGATCAACTCCCGAAAGGAACTCGCCGTGGCCACCGAGGTACTGCTGCGGGCGAAGATCGATGCCCTGCTGGACAGCGGGGTGACCGTCGTTGCGCCGGATCGCACCTACATCGAGGCGGAAGTTTCCGTGGGAACCGATTCGGTGATCGAACCCGGGGTCGTGCTGCTCGGGAAGACGAGGATCGGGAAAGGGGTCAGGATCCAGACCGGATGCGTGGTGGAGAATTGCCGGGTGGACGACGGCGCGCACCTGAAACCGTACTCCGTGCTCACGGATTCGCATTTGCGAAAAGGAGCTATCCTGGGTCCGTTCGCCCACTTGCGGCCGGAATCGGACATTGGAGAGGATGCCCGCATCGGCAATTTCGTCGAGGTGAAGAAAAGCCGGATCGGGAAGGGGTCGAAGGCGAACCACCTGGCCTACATCGGCGATGCCATCGTGGGGAAGAAGGCCAATATCGGCGCCGGGACGATCACCTGCAACTATGACGGGATCGCAAAGCACGCGACGGTGATAGGCGACGGGGTTTTTGTCGGCAGCGACACGCAGTTGGTCGCACCGGTTGCGATCGGGAAAGGGGCCCTCATCGGGGCAGGGGCGACCATCACCCAAGATGTCCCGCCGTATGCCCTCGCCCTTTCGCGGGTGGAGCAGAAGAACATCGCCGACTGGGTGATCCGGCGGATGCCCGAACTGCTGAAGAAGGCGGGGCTCAGGATCCCCCCCTTGAAGGAAAAGGCCTGACGCATGTGCGGGATCGTGGGGTACACGGGTCCACGCCAGTGCGGGGCGATTCTCCTGGACGGTCTTAGTCGGCTGGAATACCGGGGGTATGATTCCGCGGGGATCGCCATCCTCGACGGCGGCGAGATCGTCATCCGGAAATGCGAAGGGAAGATCGCGCGCCTTCTCGACCTTGTCTCCCGGGAACCGGTCACCGGCACATGCGGCGTGGGGCACACCCGGTGGGCGACGCACGGGCGGCCGTCCGACATTAACGCCCATCCGCACAAGACCGGTACGGTGGCGGTTGTTCACAACGGGATTATCGAAAACCACCGCAAGCTGAAGGACCGTCTGATCTCCCGGGGCCGAACGTTTTTTTCCGAGACCGACACCGAGGTGATCGCACACCTGCTCGACGACTTCGTCTCGTCGGGCCTCTCGCTGACGGAGGCGGCGCAAAAGACCGTGTCCGAGCTTATCGGCTCGTATGCGTTTCTTGCCATCTCCGAAAAGGAGAAGGGGACGATCGTCGGAGCGCGGCTGAATTGCCCGATGGTGGTGGGGATCGGCGAAGGGGAGACCTTCGTGGCCTCGGACCTGCCGCCCCTGCTTTCGTACACCCGCAACGCCCTGTTTCTCGAAGACGGGGAGATCATCATCGCCGGTCCGGACGGGGCCCGGCTGACCGACTTCTCCGGGAACCGCAGGGAACGATCCCCGGTCCACATCGAATGGTCGCCCGTCATGGCGGAAAAGGGCGGCTACCGGCACTTCATGCTGAAAGAGATCCACGAGCAGCCCCGGGCGATCCTGGACACCCTGGCCGGCCGGATGCTGCCGGATTCGGGCGAGGTCTTTTTCGAGACCCTCCCCCTGCCGGAAGATCAATTGCGTCGCTTGTCGCGAGTCATCATCGTCGCCTGCGGCACCTCCTGGCACGCGGGCCTGGTCGGCAAATTCATCATCGAAGAGCTTGCCCGCCTCCCGGTGGAGGTCGATCTCGGGTCCGAGTACCGGTACCGGAATCCCGTCGTGGAGCCGGGGACCCTCTGCATCCCGATCTCCCAGTCCGGCGAGACGGCGGATACCCTGGCCGGACTTCGGGAGGCGAAAGGGAAAGGCGCGGTGTCGGTCTCCATCTGCAACGTGGTTTCCTCGACCATCGCGCGGGAGTCCGAGGGGGTGATCTACACGCACGCAGGACCCGAGATCGGAGTGGCGTCGACCAAGGCGTTCACGACCCAGATTGTCGCCCTGTACCTCCTGGCTTTGCACCTGGCGCAGGCGCGGGGGAAGATTTCCTCCCGCGGGATCTCCACCCACCTGTTGGAGCTAAGCGATCTGCCGCGAAAGATCGAGGACGTGCTGATTAGAGAGGACGAAATCCTGGCGATCGCAAGAAAGTACAAGGACTCCCGGGATTTCCTCTACCTGGGGCGAGGGCTTTCCTATCCGATCGCGCTGGAGGGGGCGCTTAAACTCAAGGAGATTTCGTACATCCATGCGGAGGGGTATACGGCGGGAGAGATGAAGCACGGCCCGATCGCCCTGATCGATGAGCGGATGCCGGTGCTTGTTCTGTGTTCGCAGGGGAACACCTACGAGAAGACCCTGTCCAACCTCGAAGAGGCCCGCACCCGGGGCGGCAGGATCATCGCCGTGGGCACGGAAGGGGACCGGGAGTTGGCCGAAAAAGCGGAAGACGTATTTTTCCTTCCGCCGTGCGGGGGGCTTGCCCTCCCGATCCTCGAAGTGGTGCCGCTGCAGCTTCTGGCCTATCACATGGCGGTGCTCAAAGGCACCGACGTCGATCAGCCGCGCAACCTTGCAAAAAGCGTCACGGTGGAGTAGGCGACCAGGCATCTTCCTCTCCGGTTCCCCGGTTTTCCCCCCGAAATCGTTTCATGGGCCCTCAACGACAGCGGGAGGAAAACCCCTCCTCGGAAATCCTGGAGTAGAGAAAAAGAAGAAGCGGTTGCATGGCGAAGGGAGAAAATCGCGGTTCGGGCGGGACGGCTCCCCGCGAACAGGAAAAAACCGGGGGGACGGGTTGATCAGCGTGCGAACGCGAGTGTTTGCGTCTTTGATTCCGGTTCCGGTTTCGGCGGGGACGAGACGATTGAGGCCAGGTCGTGTCCCCTTTCCTTCCGGATCTTGTCGTAGTCGGCGAGGAGATTCTTCGGTATCCCGACGCTGCGCGGGACGTCGACCCGGAGCGGGTTGATGATCCGGTTCCCCTTCTTCATCTGGAAATGGAGATGGGGACCCGTGGTGCGGCCGGTCGAGCCGACGTATCCGATGACGTCCCCCTGCGCGACCCGGGCACCGCGCCGGATCCCCTTGCGGATCTTGTGGAGGTGTCCGTAGTAGGTGGTGAATCCCTTCGGATGCCTGAGGATCACGAGGTTACCGTTGGCTCCCTTGTATCCGGCGAACTGGACGGTTCCGTCCCCCAAGGCGGAAACCGGTGTCCCCCGGGGAGCGACGTAGTCGACCCCCCGGTGCGGTCGCCGGATCTTCAGGATCGGGTGCCTCCGGCTTTTGGTGAATCCGGAGCTGATGCGGCGGTAGGAAAGCGGTGCTTTCAGGAACGACCGCTGCAGCGATTTTCCCGCTTCGTCGTAATACCCGGCGCGCCCGTCGGGACCCTCGTACCGGAAGGCCCGGTAGGCCTTCCCGTTGTTGGTGAATTCGGCGGCGAGGATGCTTCCGTATCGTTTGAACCGACCGTCCAGCCACTGCTCCTCGACGACGATCTTGAAGGTATCCCCGTTGCGCAGGTCGGTCGTGAAATCGATATCCCACGAAAAGATGTCGGAAAGGGCGTAGGCGAGCAGGGCGGATTCCCCGCCATTGCCGAGTGAGTCGTAGAGGTTGTTCTCGATGGTCCCCCCGATCTTGCTCGTTTTCGTTTCGTACGGGATCGTGATTTTTTCCGCACGGAAGCCGTGGTCGGCAAGGGTGATGTTGAGCAGGACGTCGTCGTTGATCTGGTACGTGAGGGAGCGAACGCTGTTGTCCGGGCTCAGCTCGATCCGGTACGGTTTTCCGATGGTGATCTTCCCCAGTCGGTGGACGCCGGCGGACGCTTCCTTGAGGTGGAACAGTTCCTGGGAGCTCAGTCCGTACTTCTTGAAGATGTCGAACATCGTCTCTCCGGGCTTCACCACGTCCCGGACTTCACGCGACGGCTCCCCGGGTTTTTCCGCCTGGGCATGACCAGGCAATTCCTGCGGGCGGTGGAATATCTTGAAAAGACCGAACAGGATCAGGACGGCGAGCAAAGGCGCAAGGACGCGTCTTTTGTTCATCTCTCCCTCGCAGATAAAGGAAATTAGGAAATATTGTCCATATTTCAGGTTCGAAGTCAATTCTTTACGGAAGAATAGATCAATAATCGTGTCGTTATGTGCACTTTTGTCTTTATCTGGATGATGATCCGGCAAGTAAACACGAAACGGTTCCCCTTTCAAGGTTTTAAAACGGAATCTTGTCGTGCCAGGACCGCGGTATCCTCCCCTTGGGGATACCGGCCGCATGACACCGGATTTCTATCGGTGTTCTGTTCTTACTGATTCTCTTGAAGCCGTGAAGGACAAAACGAAGACGTTTCGCCTCTCTTCCCCCTGGAAACCATCCATCAGGAAATAATTCCGTCGGCTGCCGCCGGATTCGGGTTTATGCTGAACCATTGCCATGATAACCGGGGAGCAGCCAATCGATTCGCTTGACGTCGACCAGCGGCGGGCCGTTCTGCACGATGCCGGGCCGCTCCTGATCGTGGCAGGCGCGGGTTCGGGCAAGACTCGCGTGATCGTGGCACGGATCGTCCGTCTCCTCCGGGAAGGCGTCCCCCCCCGCGGTATTCTCGGGATCACCTTCACCAACCGGGCGGCCGATGAAATGCGCGGACGGGTGGCAAAATCCGTTGACGCCCAGGGAGGCGGGAACGGCCTTCCCTGGCTGGGCACGTTCCATGCGTTCGGCGCCAATTTGCTGCACCGGTTCGGGGACAGAATCGGTCTGCCCCGCGGCTTTGTCATCTACGACGGGCGCGACCAGGTAGATCTCCTCCGGCAGATCCTGAAAGATATGGATATCGACGAGAAGAAGTTCCCGGCCGCGCGGTTCGCGGGGCTGATCGAGCGCTCCAAACGGGAGGGGGTCCCCCTCGAGTCGGCGGCAGTCTCTCCGGGCGTGTTTTTCGCGGACATGGCCGTGTCGGTGGGAAATGCATACGGCGAGGCCCTCGCGGCGGCGGGAGCGGTCGACTTCGCCGACCTCCTCCGGCTTCCCGTCGCCCTCTTCCGCGAGGCCCCGGACGTCCGGGACGCCGTCCGCGGGGAGATCCGGCACCTTCTCGTCGACGAATTCCAGGACGTCGACCGGGCCCAGGCGGAACTGACGGCGACCATAGCAGCGGGCGCCGACTCGTTTTGCGCGGTGGGGGACGAGGACCAGTCGATCTACGGGTGGCGGGGCGGGTCGGCCAAACCGATGCTCTCCTTCGAAAGGGACCATCCGGGTGCCGCTGTCCTTACCCTTCGCACCAATTACCGCTCGCGCGCCTCCCTGCTCCTTGCGGCGGAAGAGGTGATCGGGCGAAACCGGCAGCGCCGGGAGAAGCGGATCCTCGCGGCCCGTGACGGAGGGGAGCCTCCCGCGGTCCGGCTCTTCGAAGATGCGGACGCCGAGGCGGAGGGGGTGGCACTGGCGGTGGCGGGGGAAATCCGGCGAGGGGTCTCCCCATCCCGCATCTCCGTGTTCTACCGGGTAAACGCGCAGTCCCGGACCGTCGAGGATGCGCTGCGCCGGGAGGGGATACCGTACGTGCTGCGCGGCGCGCTTTCGTTCTACGACCGCGCATCGGTGCGCGGCGCAGTAGCCTACCTGCGGTGGTTCCTGAACCCCGACGACCCGGTTTCCCTGAAGCGGGTGCTTTCAATTCCAAGGCGCGGAGTGGGGGAAGTGACGCTGTCGCGGGCGCGCGCGGCGGCCAAGACGGCGGGCGTCCCGTTTTCCCGGGAACTGGAAAAGATCCCCGCCCTCGCTTCTCTTCTTTCCTTCCGGGAGAGGTGGCGGAAGGAACTGCCGGGCAAGCGGGGAGGCGAATCCCTCCGCTCCCTGCTGACCGGGGCCGGGTATCTTGCCTGTCTCGGCGACAGGGCAGCGGAAGGAGGAGGTCGGGAGGATCGGGACAACGTGGAGGAACTCTTCCTGCTGGCGGGTTCTGTTCCCGCAACCGGTGAGGAAGCCCTGCGGGAATTTCTCGAGAGGATGTCGCTCAAGCCCCCGGAGGGTGAAGGGAACGGGACGGGGAAGGACGCGGTCCACCTGATGACCATGCACAACGCCAAGGGGCTGGAGTTCGACGTCTCTTTCCTCGTCGGACTCGAAGAAGGGATCCTTCCCCATTCCCGGTCCACGGGTTCGGAGTTCGACGTGGAGGAGGAGCGCCGGCTGTTCTATGTCGGCCTTACCCGCGCGAGGGAAAGGGCGTATCTCTCCTTCGCCCGCCGGAGGGCCCTCTTCGGCAGGTTCCGGGACGCCGTCCCGTCAAGGTTTCTCTCCGAGATTCCGCCCGCACTTCTGCGTTGGGAGGGGATCCTTCCGCTCGGGGAGGGAGCGGTGCGCAGCGCGGCCGGACGCCCGTCCCGCGCCGGGAGGGGAAACGAATCGCTCCGTGCGAAACCGCAGGACCCCGCCGGGGGCGGTCCCGGGCCGGGATCTGCCGTACGGCGGTCGATGCGCGTGAGTCACCCCGCTTTTGGAGAAGGGAGTGTCGAAGCGGTGGAAGGGGAGGGAGACAACCGGAAGATCACGGCTTTTTTCCCCGGGTACGGGCGGAAAAAGATTCTCGTCCGGCTCGGGAAGATGGAATTTCTATCCTGAAAACACGCCTACGATCCGATGAAGAGCTCGAACTCTCCTTCTCTATCCCCTCCCTTCGGGTGGGAGTAGGGA
>JBAUKK010000195.1:0-2739 GCA_049577645.1 Candidatus Deferrimicrobiaceae bacterium | reverse complement strand
GAACAGCGGCGTGCCCCCGACCGACCGGAACGCCCGGACGGGCGAGTTGACCCCGCCCGGGATCAATTTTTGCGCCTGCCGGAACAGTTTCCGCGAATTCGTCGTTTTCATACGGAACCTCCTCCTTAGCGGCCGAACGGATAGAAAGTGAGGTGGGCGAATTGTATCCGCTGTCCGGGCGGGGTGTCAAGGAGAGCATCCATTCGAATTCAAAACGGTTTTCCCTCCGATGCAAAACGATATTCCGGTTTGGCTTGACATGCCCGGAAGCCGGAGTGTACATATAGACCTTCTGGATCTTCGGTGAACGGACACAGGGAACGCATAATGCCCGGGGAGAAGGGGATGGCAGGGGAAGCAATTGAAAAAGTGCAGATAGAGAAAGAGTTTGGGCCGCTCTGGTCCGGGAAGGAGTCCGTTGCCGTCGGCGACAAGATCTATACGATGATCGAGCTCAAACGGGCGCTCGACCTGTGGGGGGCGGATGTGGTGGGGATCGACCTCCATATTCTCCCGGAAGGTCTTTTCGCATTCCGGTTCTACGACGGGGACGACCGGTGCATCGTCGTCTTCGTGCTGGACCCGGACCTGAACATCGTGCGGGAACTCCGCGCCCATATCGCGGAATGGCTCGAGGACGAATATTACAAAAGCGGGATGGAGGCGTTCCTTGCCGACCGGATGGTGGGCATGCTCCGCAAGAAGGTGTCGGGGGAGGGGAAATAGCCGGAATCCGTTGCTTTCTTCCGGCTGGCGTTATCCGGAAGCAGTCGTTGCGGCACCCTTGGGCCGCGTAATGCTTAGTATACGTGACGCTTATTGAGGAAAGATCTTCTCCCCCAATTCCCGGGAAAGGGGATATCCGCCGGATTCCCGAGGAGACGTCATTGTCCCTGAAATGCCGAAGCGATTCCGTTCGTTCCTCCGCCGCCCAAAGGAACCTCGATCCCCTCGTTTCATGGAACCCGAGCGAAGGGATGGCGGAATGATCGAATCCTACGTCGAACTGGTCCGGCGCCGGCTCGAGGATCGCAGCGCCAACATCATGGCAAACCTCGAAAAGCTGGAGGAAAGGCACCTCCGGTTCACGATGCGGATCTTCGGGGACTGTCTCGACGAGGAGGCGCGGGGGAAACTCCTTGCGGGATACACCGAGTACTGGACGGAAAACGAGCTTCGGGCCTTCGCGAAGGGATTCGTTCCGGCATACACCGAATACGCCGTCGCGGAGCTCGATGAGAAAAAGAAGGACGGAGAGCGATTTTTCCCCCCCCACCTCACGCAGGAAGAGTACCAGGAAATTGCGGTCCGGGAAAAGTGGCTAAGGATGGCGGAACACCTGGAAGACGTCTCCCCGCTGCAGCTGCGCCGGGAAATCGCGCGCATGGGGATGCTCTTCCGGCCGTACATGCTCTCGGATCCCGGCTTCAACGAAGGGGTCATCGAATTCGCGTTGTATTTTGATCTGTTGGACCGGCTTGCGGGGGTGTCCCTGGCCGATCTGCGCGCCGTTGCCCGCGAGATCGCACGCCTGGTGGAAAGCGCGGTCGGGGCGAAATCGATCGAGGAGTGCGAAAAGGTCCTGCCGCGGATCCGGACCGCCGCCGCGAAGGCCGCGGGGCTCCCCGCCGACCCGGAATCGCTTTTGGGGCCCGAGATGGAGAGGTATCCCCGGGAGGCCCCCCCGGGGTGGAAGCTCCGTGAACTTGGCATGACCCTGAAGACGATGTCCTTGAGGGACCTTCGTCTGTCCGCCCTCGTCCACCTGGACATCCTGACTACCGAGGAGACCCGGGAGATCGTCTCCCCGTTCATGGACCGGTTCCCCTCCTTTTATGAAATCCCGGGCAATGCGTTGCGGGAGCTGATCCTGGCCATCGCCGGATCCGTCACCGACCGGCTGATCACCTACTTTTTCGACCGGTACGCCACGGGACGGATGGCCATGACGGATCCGGTCTCCTTCGTAGTATGGAAACTGATGCCCGAAGAGGAGAAACTTCGCATCCTGCGGGAGGACAATGCCCGGATGGACCAGGCGATGATGGCTCGCCATCTCGCACGGTTCCTTCATGCCGCAACCCCCGCCGAACTGGGGGACGCCGGGCGTCAGATCTCCCTTCTGACGGGGAAAAAGTTTATATCCAACCATGGTTCGATATTGAAAACCCTGGGGGCCGGGCAGGAAGGGGAAGGAGTGAAGAGGCTCTACGACCAGGTCACGATCCTTGCCCTGCGGATGATGGCACAAACAGATCCGAAAAGACAGGAGATCCTCGACGCCATCCGTGCGAGGATCGCGGAAACGGCCGGGATACCGCTCCACAACCTGGAGGAGGAGGAAGCTGACTTATGACGTTGGAATACATGGAGAAAATCGTTATGTTCAAGGAGACCCCCGAAGGATTGACGGCGGACATGGAATGGCTGCACGAAGCGGGCAATGACGGGTGGGAGCTCGTTGCGGCCATTCCGCTCATCGCGCCGAACCGGGACGGCATCGCCTACGGCACGGTGGGGAGCCAGATGATCCTCAAGCGGCAAACAAAGGTTTTAGAATAAAAATTCGCTTGACACGCCTTCCCCCTGGGGGTATAAATAAAACATATTTTTAAAAGCAACCTGTCTCGCCCGGCAAAAAATTGTTGATTTTACTGTGGTTTTCCCGATTCTTAATCGACGGGGGTAGAGGCTCCATTTTCCTCCATTCCCAGGGAAAACGGAAAGGGGGAATTAGCG
>JBAUKK010000194.1:0-8029 GCA_049577645.1 Candidatus Deferrimicrobiaceae bacterium | reverse complement strand
AGAAGGCGATTCTTCTCTGCTCGACGTTTGGCGACGCTCTCGATATCTTTAAACGCGGGGTCCGTTTTTCCACCCTGAATATCGGCAACCTGCATTATGCGGAAGGGAAGGTGGAGATTGCCCCCTCGGTGTATTTCACCCAGGAGGACTTCGAGGCCGTTCATTGCCTTTCCCACCAGGGCGTGGCCGTAACCGTCAAGGCGACCCCGTTCGAAGCCGGCACTTCGTTCGGCCCCGACAGGTAACTGCGATGGCGTGGAGTTTCCTTCTGGCGGCTGTGTGGGGGGGGATCTGCTATCTCGACCGGACCGCCGCGTTCCAGGTAATGCTGCACCGGCCCCTCGTCGTGGCCTCCGTCATGGGGGCGATTTTCGGAAACTTCGCCGCGGGTGCGCAGGTGGGGGCGGTGCTGGAACTTCTCTACGTCGTGCGTCTCCCCGTCGGGGCTTCGATACCCCCCGATGACACCGGTGCCGCCATGTTCGGCGGGGCAGCCGCGGCTGCGGCATCTTCCTCGATCGGGCTCGATCCGGGGAGTTTCGCTGCGATTCTCCTGCTATCCGCGTTATGCGCCGAACTCGGGAAGTACGCGGACCGCTTCGTGCGACGGATGAACGGAAGAATCGCTCACCTGACCGTCGAACGGGTGGAAAAGGGGGATTCCCTGGCGGTGGAGAACGGCCTGATGGCCGGTCTCGTCCTCTTCGCGGTTTTCGGAGTGTCGCTCACACTCCTGTTCTCGGGTCTCGGCGTCTTCCTGGCGAAATCCCTCCTTCCCCGGTTCGGTCCGGAGAGCCACTTCCAGTTCGGCATCCTCCTGCCCGCGATCCCTCTCCTCGGGGCGGCGTCGGTCTTTTCCTGCAGCAGGACGGACCGGACCTCGCCCGTGTTCTATCTGACGATGGGGTGTGTTTTTTCCGCGATCTTCTTCTTTCGGTGGATGGTCTGATGAGCGATATCCCGTTGCGTGTTCGCCGGAGGGTCTGGTTCCGCCAGTTTCTCCTGCAGGCCTGCTGGAACTACGAGGGAATGCAGAATGTGGGATTTGCCTACAGCATCCTTCCTGCGCTTCGCGACCGCTACGAGGCCCGGCCGGAAGAGTTCTCCCGGGCGCTGAAGCGCCACCTCGAGTTCTTCAACACGCATCCGTCGATGGCGGCGGTGATCCTGGGGGCGACGATCCGGCTCGAGGAGCGCGTGGCGGAGGGGAAGGTGGATCCGAGGGCGGTCGGGACGTTCAAGGTGGGGATGATGGGTTCCCTCGGGGCGATCGGGGACTCGTACTTCTGGGGCGCGCTGAAGCCGATGGCCTCCGTGGTGGGCGCGATCCTGGCGTTCGTCCATCCCCTCCTGGGTATCGCGATGCTCCTGTTTCTTTACAATAGTTCCCATTTGGTGCTGCGGTTCCGGGGGTTCGCCGCAGGCATGGGAGGCGAGGAGAGCGCGGTCCGGTTCCTGAAGGAAGCGGGGTTCACCGGGAAAACGGAGGACAGGAAGATGATCGCCGCCATTCTGGGCGGAGCGTATGGCGGGGTGGTGGCCAGCCACACGGCCTATCTGTTCGGCGGAGCCTGGATGGAACTGGGGGTCTTTCTCATTGCCGCCCTGGCCGTTCATCTGTTCACGGTCTTTTTCCGGAAAGCGGTGTCGCCTTCGGAAGTTCTCGCCCTGCTTTTCCTCATCGGGACGCTGATTCTTTGGCAATGACGGTGGAGGGAGACGGGAAGGAGGATATGGCTGCGGAATCACAGAAGGTCGAATGCCGGTTCGAGATCGTGAACAAATTGGGGCTGCATGCCCGGGCCGCGGCGAAGCTCGTCCGTCTCGCAAACCGCTTCACCTCGGAGATCTGGCTGGAAAGGGAGGGGTTGGAGGTGAACGGCAAGAGCATCATGGGGGTTCTGATGCTTGCGGCACACCGGGAGTCCCTCATTTCGGTGTCTGCCAGGGGGCCGGACGCCCACGAGGCCGTGGATGCGATCGGAGGACTGATCGCGGAGAAATTCGAGGAGGAGGAGTAGGTACCTTGCCCGATGGAGCGCGCCCACGGATGAAGATGCTGCAGGGTATTCCCGCTGCCCCCGGCGTCGCCATCGGAAAAGCGTTCTTTGTCAACCGTGCGCTCCCGCGGTCCATCCACTCGACGGTGTCCAAGGACAAAACCGACGAGGAGATCGCCGCGTTTCTCCGGGCCGTGGCCCGCTCCAAGGAGCAGATTCAAACGATTCGGGACGGTGTGAAGGACCAGTCCACGGATCATTACCAGATCCTCTCCGTCCACCTCGCCCTTCTCGATGACTCGATGCTGGTCGACCAGACGGCCCGCCTCATACGCGAAAACCAGTTCAAGGCGGACTGGGCGTTCAACAAGGTATTGCAGAACCTGCTCGAGACGTTCCACCGCATCGAGGACAAGTACCTGCGTGAGCGGGGGCAGGACCTCCGGCAGATCGGCCACCGGGTGCTCGAGAACCTGGCCGGCCGCCCCATGGAATCGATAGCCTCCATCAAGGAACCGGTGTTGGTGATCGCGCACGACCTCTCCCCGGCCGATACGGCGCAGATATTGAAAAGCCCGGTTCTGGGTTTCGCGACCGACGTGGGAAGCAAGACCTCGCACACGGCGATCACCGCCCGCTCTCTCGGCATCCCCGCCGTGGTGGGGCTGGAGCGCGTGACAGCGGAATTCACGGAAAACGAGGAGGTCGTCGTCGACGGGGAGGAGGGAGTCGTGATTCTCGGGCCCACCCCCGAGACGATAAAGGAATACACGGATAAGCAGAAGGCGTATGCCCTCCGCATTCGGGACCTTGCGAAGTTCGCCAAGTTCCCCGCCGTCACGAAGGACGGGAAGACGCTCAAGCTTCTCGCGAACATCGAGTTCCCCGAGGAGGCGGACGTGGCTTTGAGAAGCGGAGCGGACGGCGTGGGATTGTACCGGACCGAATTTCTGTACCTCAACCGCAGGGACCTGCCTTCGGAGGAGGAACACTTCCAGACCTACCGGCGCATCGCGGAGAAGTTCGGCCGCCATCCCGTCACGATCCGGACCGTCGATCTGGGGGGGGACAAATTTGTGTCGCAGCTCGAACTGGCCGAGGAGATGAACCCCGCGATGGGGCTGCGGGCGATCCGGTTCTGCCTTCGGGAGCGGGACATCTTCAAGCAGCAGCTCCGGGCCATCCTGCGCGCCTCTTCGTACGGGCAGGTCCAGATGATGTTCCCGATGATCTCCGGGGTCGGCGAATTGCGCGCGGCTCTCACGGTCGTCGATGAGGCGCGCTCGGAGCTGAAGAAAAGACGTATTTCATACGACCGCCACTTGCGCGTGGGAATCATGGTGGAGATTCCTTCGGCGGCGATCGTCGCAGACCAGCTGGCGAGGGAGGTGGACTTCTTCAGCATCGGGACGAACGACCTCATCCAGTATGTTCTCGCCATCGACCGGGTGAACGAGCACGTCTCGTACCTCTACGAGCCGTTGCACCCGGCGATCCTGCGGCTGATCCGCCGGATCGTCGACGGGGGACATGATGCGGGAATCCCGGTGGCCATGTGCGGCGAGATGGCGGGCGAGCCCCTCTATTCCTACGTCCTTCTCGGCCTGGGGATTGACGAGTGGAGCATGAACGCGACCTCCATCCCGCGCGTGAAGCGGATCCTCCGGAAATCGGTGGCATACGAGGCGCGGGAATTCGTGGGAGAGCTTCTTGCCCATACCACAGCGGCCGATATCGCCGGGATTTTGACGAAAAGGCTGGGAGAGCTATTCCCGGAAGAACGATTCTGAAGTATAATCCGCCCGGTATCCATTATTCTCTACAGGAGTCCTTCGGCATGGAAGAGCATTTTTTCACCTCGGAGTCAGTAACGGGAGGGCATCCCGACAAGGTTGCGGACCAGATTTCCGACGCGATTCTCGATGAGATCATCCGGAAGGATCCCCGGGGGAGAGTGGCCTGCGAGACGATGGTGACGACCGGTCTCGTCATCGTGGCCGGGGAGATCACTACGAACGCCCTGATCGACATCCCCGCCCTGGTTCGGCAGACCATCACCGCCATCGGGTACACGGAGAACGCAAAGGGGTTCGACGCGAGCAACTGCGCTGTCATGATGGCGGTCGACAGACAGTCTACCGACATCGCCCGCGGAGTCGACCGGGGGGCGGTCGAGAAGCAGGGAGCCGGCGACCAGGGGATGATGTTCGGGTTCGCCTGCAACGAAACGAAGGAGTTGATGCCGATGCCGATCGCGTTCGCCCACCGGATATGCGGCCGGCTGACCGAGGCGAGGGAGAAGCGGGTGTTGCCGTGGCTCCGGCCCGACGGGAAGAGCCAGGTGACCGTACGGTACGTCGACGGCGTTCCGCGCGAGGTGACCGCCGTCGTCTGCTCGTCTCAGCACGCGGCGGACGTGAAGAGGGCCACGCTCACCGAGGGAATCATCGAGGAGGTCATCCGGAAGAGCATCCCGGCGGATCTTCTGTCCCGCAAGGCGAAGCTCTACATCAACCCCACCGGGAGGTTCGTCGTCGGAGGACCCCATGGCGACACGGGGCTGACGGGACGAAAGATCATCGTAGACACGTACGGCGGGTACAGCCGGCACGGCGGCGGGGCGTTTTCCGGGAAGGACCCCTCCAAGGTCGACAGGAGCGCCGCGTACATGGCCCGGCACGTGGCGAAGAACATCGTTGCCGCGGGGCTGGCGGCGAAATGCGAACTCCAGCTTGCCTACGCCATCGGCGTGGCGGAGCCGGTGTCCGTCATGGTGGATACGTTCGGCACGGCCAGCGTTTCCCCGGGGAGGATCGAGCGGGCGGTGCGCGAGACGTTCGACCTGAGGCCCGCCAAGATCATCCGGACCCTCCGCCTCCTCAGGCCGATCTACCTGAAGACGGCGGCCCTGGGCCATTTCGGACGGGAGCTGCCGGAATTCACATGGGAGAATACCGACAAGGTGAAGGCGCTGCGCAAATCCGCGGGCCTCTAATTGACCTGGGAAAGAAGAAAGGGGGATACGATCATGGCCCGCGCGAAAACATTCGACATCAAGGACAGGCGCCTTGCTAGGGCAGGACGAGACCGCATCGAATGGGCGAAAAGGGAGATGCCGGTCCTCCGCTCCATCGGGGAACGGTTCGCGAAGGAGAAGCCACTCAAGGGAACGCGGATTGCCGCCTGCCTTCACGTAACCACCGAAACGGCGGCCCTCATGCAGGTGCTCGCTGCGGGCGGCGCGAAGGTTGCCTTGTGCGGGTCCAACCCCCTCTCCACGCAGGACGACGCCGCCGCCGCCCTCGTGGCGGACGACGGCATATCCGTCTATGCCGTCAAGGGCGAGAACCGGAAGACCTATTACGGTCACATTCTCCAGGCGTTGTCGGTTGCCCCCCACGTGACGATGGACGACGGCGCCGACCTGGTCACCGTGATCCACACGAAACGGAAGGAGTATCTGAAGAGCGTCGTGGGGGGTACCGAGGAGACGACGACCGGCGTCATCCGCCTGCGCGCCATGGCGAATACGGGGGTGCTTCGCTACCCCATCGTGGCGGTGAACGAGGCGAAGACCAAACACTTTTTCGATAACCGGTACGGGACGGGGCAGTCCACGATCGACGGAATCTTGCGGGCGACCAACCGGTTGCTGGCGGGGTCCTGCTTCGTGGTGTGCGGGTACGGATGGTGCGGACGTGGGCTGGCGATGCGTGCCCGTGGGATGGGGGCACGAGTCCTCATCACCGAGGTAGACCCTCTCCCTGCGCTCGAGGCGGTCATGGACGGCTTCGAGGTCGCCTCGATGAGCGATGCGGCCGCGAGGGGCGACATCTTCTGCACTCTCACGGGAAACCTCCACGTGCTGCGGGAGGAGCACTTCCGCAAGATGAAGGATGGGGCGATCCTTTGCAACTCCGGGCATTTCAACGTGGAGATCGACATCCCCTCCCTGGCAGGGATGGCCAGATCGGTCCGCACCGTACGGCCCTTCGTCGAGGAGTACCGGATGCGCGACAAGAGGGTGATTTACCTCCTTGCGGAAGGGAGGCTCATCAACCTTGCCTCCGCGGAAGGTCATCCATCGACTGTCATGGACATGAGCTTCGCCAACCAGGCGCTCGGCGTGGAGTTTCTTGTCCGGAAAAGCGGGATGATGGAGAACGTCGTATACGCGATACCCGATGAGATCGACCGGGAGATCGCGAGACTGAAGCTTGCGGCCATCGGCGTCAGGATCGACCGCCTCACGCCGGAGCAGAAGAAGTACCTTGCCTCGTGGGAGATGGGGACCTAAAAGGCCACTCTCTACCGTCTTGTCCCCCGGAACAGGTACACTCCTGCGGAGGCGATCGCCAGATCCGGGAGCCAGGCCGCCAGGAAAGGCGGGACAAGTCCTTTCTTCCCCAGCGAAAGGGATATCGAAAGCAGGACCCAGCATACGAAGCCGATGAACAATCCTGCTCCGATGCTTCTCCACACCCCTCCCGACCGGGGGGAGCGGAGAGCGAAGGGGATGGCGACCAGGCTGATGACCAGGTTCAGCAGCGGGTAGGAAAGCTTGGCGTGCAGGTCCACCTCGTATCGGCGCATATCGTACCCGCGGGCGACGGAGTCGCGTATGTAGCCGGAGAGCTGGGCATAGGTCATCTCTTCCGGCGGAGTTTCCCCCACCAGGAACGGGAGGAAGGACTCCGGAATAGCCAACTCCTTCTCGGTGAAATGTGCGACCCCGGGATTGCCGGAAAAATCCCGCTCGGTACCCTGCCGCAGCACCCAGACCCCTTCCTTCCAGTACGTTGCCGATCGGGCGTCGATGCGCCGGGCGAGCCGGAACTCCTCGTCCACCTCGAGGTACTGGAACCCGGACAGTTCCTGCTTCCCGGGATGGACCACCTGGGCGGAAAGGATTCCTTTCTCCCCGCGAACCCAGTACCGGTTCAGCGAGAACTGGGCGGCGACTTTCCCGCTCCGCACCGTGAACTGCATGATTTCTCTTGCCTTGCGGGTCATCCGGGGGGCGAGGGTTTCCGAACACGCAAGGGAGAGGGCGGAAAAGATCGCGCATCCCGCGAGAATCGGGGCGCAGGCCCTCCAGATGCTGATGCCGCCGGAGAAGATGGCGGTGAACTCGTTGGCTCTCGCCCGCAGGGAGACGGTGATCAGCACGGCAAGGAGAATCGCCACGGGGGACGTCAGGAGGAAGATGTTCGGCGCGCTGTACAGGTAGTACAGGAACACCTCTCCCGCGGAGGTCCGGTATTTCAGGAATTCATCGGCCCGTTCGACGAAGTCGATCACGATGAAAAGGAGCAGGAATCCCCCGGTCACCGCCACGGCGATCTTGGAGAATTCCCGGAGAAGGTAGCGGGTGAGGGTCGTCATTTCTTCCTTTCGAAGCGTCCGAACAGGTCAGGGAGGAAAACCAGGCGGGTCTCGGAACGCCAGATGAGCCAGCATGCCGCGGCGAGCCCTGCGGAATTGGGGACCCAGAGAAGCAGCGTCATGAGCGCGGGGGAGAACGACTCGAGCATCCCCGCGGCGGCGAGGAAAAGGTAATAGCAGAGGATGACGGCAAGGGTAAGGGCGAGTGCGGGGGATTTCCCGCGGACACGCTGCGAATGCCCCAACGGTATCGCGAGGAGGCCGAACGCCAGGCAGGAGACCGCAAGCGAGAGGCGTCTGTGGAAGTGGTACCGGTAGGTGGCCGAGGATCCTGTTCCCCCCGTTTCGGAAATCTTTCGTGCCAACTCCGGCAGGGTGAGGTGCCTGGGACTGGCCCGGTCGCCGCCGGCATCGACGTTCCTTCTGGGAAGGGAGAATTCCATCTCCCGGAACGAGGCGATCCGGTACGCACCCGTCCTCCTGTCGTCGTTGTGGATGGTGCCGTCCAAGAGGAGAAGCCCGGTGGCCCTGTCGACGCTTTCCGGCAGAAACTTCCCCTCCTTTGCAAAGACGAGCAGGGGGTCCTGTCCTTCCACCCGCTGGGAGAGCATGACCCCGGTCATCCCGGTGCCGTCGGGCGATAC
>JBAUKK010000193.1:0-2792 GCA_049577645.1 Candidatus Deferrimicrobiaceae bacterium | reverse complement strand
CGTAATGGACATGGAGGGGGAGGCCTCCCCCCTCACGGTGCTGGGCGATCCCGGACGGGTGATGCAGGTGTTGGAAAATCTTCTCTACAACGCGGTGAAATTCACTCCGCCCCGGGGCGAAATACGTGTCGGCGCTCGGGCCGATGACGGCAAGGTCGCCACGATCTGGGTGCGGGACACCGGCATCGGCATTTCCAAAAAGGTGCAGGAAACAATATTTTCGGATGCAAGCGGCGGATCGGACAAGGACGCAATTTCCCGGATGGGCCTTGGCCTTGTCATCTGCCGCAGACTCATCGAAATCCAGAACGGGAAGATCTGGCTGGAAAGCACGCCGGGGAAGGGGACGGTGGTCTTCTTTTCCTTGCCTATGTAAATATTTACCCACCGAGTATATAATTATTCCCACATTATCCCTGATGTTTACTGAAATTCGAATCTTCCAGGGGTAATTCCCGCTATTTTGTGATACCCTTTTTTCCATTAAATCTCGATATATTAAATAAATGGCAGGAAAGAACCGATAAGGCCACCGGACCTGCTGCCGAGCAGGCATACAGATTGCGTTAGTCCCGACTAGTCCTAGGGAGGGTGTATGCCTCAGAACATGATTCTGCTGGTGGATGATGACCCCGTCTTTATCCGCTTCACCGAGAATATCCTGACGGAGGGGGGGATGAACGTGATTCCCGCCTTCAACAAGGCGGAGGGGCTCGCGATGTTCGAGCAACACCATCCCTCCTGCGTCATCCTCGACATCTTCCTTCCCGACGGCAGCGGGGTAGACCTGATCAAGCCCATCCGCGCCGTGGCGCCCAAAGTTCCCATCATCATGGTGTCCGGGCAAAGCGAGGTGGACGATGTGGTGAGGGCGATGAAGGACGGTGCGAACGACTACATCAAGAAGCCGTTCCGGGGCGAGGAACTTCTCCTGAAGATCCAGATGGTCCTGGAGGCCTCCCAGACCCGGTGGGAGCTGGACGCGCTGAAAACCCAATCCCATGCCGAAGAGGAGTACAAGCTCCTCTTCTCCTTGAGCGACCGGATGAACAAGGTCCAGGCGATCCTGGACCAGGTCGCCAACACGGACATCACCATCCTGATCAGCGGGGAAAGCGGGACCGGCAAGGAACTCGTGGCCAAGGCGCTGCACAAGTCGTCGGAGCGTGTGGGAGAGCCGTTCATCAAGGTCAATTGCGCCGCCTTGCCGAGAGAGCTTCTGGAAAGCGAGCTGTTCGGCTTCGAGAAGGGGGCGTTCACCGGGGCGCACCGGCGAAAGTACGGCCGGTTCGAGATGGCACAGAACGGCACCATCTTCCTGGACGAGATCAGCGAGATGCATCCCGACCTGCAGTCGAAACTCCTCCACGTGCTGCAGGAGAGGCAGTTCTACCGGGTCGGCGGGGAACGGGAGGTCAAGGTCAACTGCCGGATCCTGACCGCCACCAACAAGAAGCTGGAAGACCTGGTGGAGGATGGCAGCTTTCGCCGCGACCTCTTCTACCGGATCAACGTGGTCAACATCGTCGTTCCGCCCCTTAGGGAACGAAAGGAAGACATCCCGCTCCTGGCCGACTACTTTCTCAAGCGGTACGAGGAGATGTACAACCGGGACTCCGTGAGGATCTCCCCCAAACTGATGGAGATGTTCATGGGGTACGCCTGGCCGGGGAACGTCCGCGAGCTGGAAAACAACATCAAGCGGCTGATCATCCTGGCGAACGAGGGACAGCTGATCTCGGAATTCATGCGGAAGAGGCAGGAAAGTTCCCTTGCTGCGACCCCCGGGAGGGAAGAGAGGGCCGGGTTCGGGACAAAGTCGCCTCCCGTGACGATGGCGCCGGTTCCCCGGAAAGATAACGGCGAGGGGGAGTTGGTCCTCCACGACAAGGGGACCCTCAAGGAAGTAGCAAAGATTGCCCAGCGGAAAGCCGAAAAGATACTCATCGAACAAGTGCTCGACCAAACGCGGTGGAACAGGCGGAAGGCGGCCCAGATCTTGGACATAAGCTACAAGGCGCTGCTGTACAAGATCAAGGAGTGCGGGCTGAACCAGGGTTAGGGATAAGCAGGTTCCTATTGCCGGGAAAAAATAAAAGAGGAAGTGGCGGGGGAGAATTGGTGAGATCCCTATGGGCGGTAGCCTGCGCGGCATCGGTTTCCGGCCTTTTTCTTCTACTTGCAGGCGGCTGCGCGGGTACCAAATCCCAGGTGAATGAATTCAACCGGATGGAGATGGGGGAAGGACCCCGGGAAGTGCTGACTCAGATGATCGAACTGCAGAAGGAACCGGATGGTCAGAGAATAGAGGCGCATCCCGTCCTTGTGTCCCCCGGGGAGGGCACGGATATTCCCGACTTCTACTCGTACGATTATTCCTCGGGGAATCTTTCCATGTCGAGGGCTACCGGCGCCATGCACGATATTCAGCCTGCCGCCACCCCCATGGGAGAACCCCCCTTGCTGGTGGAAACGGACCTCCATGGCACAAAATCCCCACCGAAAAAGACCATCGAGCGCCCGAAGAGAGCATCTCCCCCGGCGTCCCCGGCTGCGGGCGGTCAGACGCCAAAAATGAGAGCGGCCGCCCCACCCGTGGTTTCCCGGCGGGCGTCACCCCCTGCTCCCCCGGCGAACAAGGGCAACGTGAAATCACCGCCTCCCCCGGTCGCAAGCAGTCAGTCGCCAACAATGCGAGCGGCCGCCCCACCCGTGGTGTCCCGGCGGGCGTCACCCCCTGCTCCCCCGGCAAACAAGGGCAACGTGACATCACCGCCTCCCCCGGTCGCAAG
>JBAUKK010000192.1:0-5071 GCA_049577645.1 Candidatus Deferrimicrobiaceae bacterium | reverse complement strand
CCCTATTCCTCCTGGTCCTCGCCCTGTGCGGCGTGGGGGTTATGAACGTGTACAGCGGGACGAGGGTCTTCCCGTCTTCCGGAATCCCCCTTTTCTACAAGCAGATGATCTGGATCCTGCTCGGGGTGACCGTGTTTTTCCTTTTCTGCTATCTCAGCGGAGGATTCATCGAGGAGATGGCCTGGTATTTCTTTCTCGCCGTTGTCGCGATCCTCCTGGTGGTCCTCCTCGCCGGCAAGGTCCGGGGAGGTGCCCAGCGGTGGCTGTCCCTCGGCATCTTTACCTTCCAACCTTCGGAATTCGCCAAGATCGCCCTCATCCTCGCTCTCGCAAGCTACTTCTCCGGCCGGTACAGCTACGAAGGGATCGGGTTCCGCGACCTGGCGCCGGCGGTGGGGATCACGCTGATTCCGTTCCTGCTCGTGGCGCTGCAGCCCGACCTGGGGACCGCGGGGGTGTTTCTGATAATCCTCGTTGCCATGATGGTGATCGCCTGCGTCCGGGCGAAGGTGTTCTTCCTCGCGGGCGCGGCGGGAGCGGTGGCGGTTCCCGGTCTGTGGTTCCTGATGAAAAATTACCAGAAGCAACGGGTGCTCACCTTCTTCGACCCCGGAAGGGACCCCCTGGGGGCCGGCTACCACGTCATCCAGTCCAAGATCGCCGTGGGATCGGGGGGACTGCTGGGGAAAGGGTATCTCCAGGGGACCCAGGGATCGCTCCGGTTTCTCCCCGAGCAGCACACCGACTTCGCCTTTGCCATCCTTTCCGAGGAATGGGGCTTCGCCGGCTCGATGGTCCTGCTTCTCCTCTTTCTCGCGCTGGTCCACCGGATGTATTACCTCGCCGCCCAGTCCCAGGACCGCTTTGCATCCTTCGCGTGCGGGGGACTTGCCTCCTATTTCCTCGCGCACATCGTGATCAATGTTGCGATGGTGTGCGGTCTGTTCCCGGTGGTCGGGATACCGCTTCCCTTCGTCAGCTACGGCGGCTCCTCGATGCTCACGAACATGATGGCGCTCGGGATTCTCGCCAACCTCTCCCGGACGCGGTTCACTTTCCAGACGGGGGAGGAGAAGTCGTTATCCGCCTGACTTCCTCCGCCAACGAGTCGCGCAGGGAGGGGGAGTAGCCGGTCCAGCGTTTTTCGACCCTGCCGTTTTCGTCCAGGAGCAGGAGAACGGGCATCTGGCCGACCCGGAGCTGTTCCCGGAACGGTCCGGGGAGCGCCGTAAGGGTCGTTACGGGGGTCGGCGGCGAACCGGGCGGGGAGGCTATCCCGGCCGGCGTGGATGCGCGTGGCAGGGGGGGAACTTCCCGGCTGCCTCCCGCCGTGTAGATCATTTCCCGGTCGAAGCGGATCCGGTACAGGTGAACGGATCCGGGAGGAAACGTCGAGGCGGCGGAACCGATGGCGTCCCATGCTTCGCCGCACTGCGGGCACCAGGGGGAATCGAAAAACACCAGGCGTACGGGTTCGGACGACGGAGGAAGGCCTGCCGTCTCCTTCCCGCCTTCGGTAAGCAGGACCGGTTTCTCCGCAGGAAAGGGAATGGAGCCGGTTGTGATGCTCTTTGCTCCGCACCCCGCGGAAAGGCAAAGAGCCGCCGCGAGGAAGAAAGCTTTCGTCGCGTGCTTCCCGCCCCCCTTTGGGTCCCGTTTTCCGGTCAAATCAAAGGTTTTTCTGGATCAGCTGGATAATGTTGTTCTTGGGGTTGACTCCGACCATCTGCCCCTTGATCTGCCCCTCCTTGAACAGGATGAGGGTGGGGATCCCGCGCACACCGAACTGCGATGCGATGTCCGGGCTGTCGTCCACGTTCAGCTTGGCGACCCGCAACTTCCCCTCGAATTCCTTCGCCACCTCTTCGAGAATGGGCGCGATGACCCGGCACGGGCCGCACCAGGGGGCCCAGAAGTCGACAAGCACCGGGGTGGGGCCGGCCTCGACCGTCGTCTTGAAATTTCCGCTGTTGAGTTCCACTATGTTTCCCGCCATTCTTTCCTCCGTGCCCGTCCCCTCTCCCGGAGCCGCGCCGGGGGAACGCCGGTCGGCGGGAGGGGTTCCCCGGACCACAGGGCAGGGCAATTGGATATGACTACCTTCCCCGTTTTTCAAGCTCCTTCGTCACGCAACGGTCCATCACCACGGGGATCCCCGCCGCGGTGAGCATCTCCCGGGCCTGTTCGTTTATGACGCCCTCCTGCATCCAGAAGTATTTCGCTCCGATCCGGATCGCCTCCTCCGCGATCCCGGGCACATTCTCCGATTTCCGGAACACGTCGACGAGATCGACCCTGCCCGGAATTTCCGAAAGGGATCCGTAAGACTTCTCTCCCATCACCGCATGTACGTTGGGGTTTACCGGAATGATCCGGTACCCTCTTTCCCGAAGAAAGTGCGCCACGATGTGACTCGGTCGATCGGGTTTATCCGAAAGTCCCACGACGGCCACGGTTTTTGACCCGTCCAGGATCCTGTCGATCACGTCTTCCAAGGAAAAGCCTTCTCCCGAAAAATATAGATGCGATTCATGCTACCTTGGTTCATTCCGAAAAGGAAGGTGCGCTCTTTCAGGTTCCTTGACACTCCCGGGGAAACGCGATTAGATTTTCCCTACCATTCCGGAGAGGATCCCGCGTGAAAGAAGCGATTGCAAAGATGCTGAAGGAGGGGGTGGAACTGCGCCTCCGGATGATCGATACGATGACCGGCGACATCCTGGAGGCGGCGAAGACGATCGCGGGGGCCTTCAAGGCGGGGAACAAGGTTCTCCTCTTCGGCAACGGGGGAAGCGCCGCGGACTCCCAGCACATTGCGGCCGAGTTCATGAACCGGTTCCAGATCGAGCGGCCGCCTCTTCCCGCCATCGCCCTTACCACGGACACTTCCATTCTTACCAGCATCTCGAACGATTACACCTTCGACGATGTGTTCAGCAAGCAGATCAAGGCCCTCGGCAAGAAGGGGGATATCGCGTTCGGGATCAGCACGAGCGGGAACTCCCAGAACGTGCTCAAGGCGTTACGGGTGGCGAAAAGACAGGGCCTGATCACGATCGCGCTCGTGGGAGATGGGGGGAAGGCGGCCTCCCTCGCGGATATCGCCCTGTGCATTCCCTCCAAGGTTACCCCGAGGATCCAGGAGGCACACGTGGCGGTGGGACACATCCTGTGCGATCTCACGGATACCTTGCTGTTCCGCGAGGTCGGGAAGCGATGAGGGAACTCGATCTCTCCCGGCTCCGGCGCACCTCCCTCCATTCCCGAAAAAGCAAGGTCTCCTTCCGCGGATTTGCGACCCCCGTCCGGAAAGGAATGTCCTTCGGTGCGTTTCTCGCCGGTCTCCCCGATTACCTGGCGGCAAAGGATTTCCGCGCGGTGGTCGACGCTGTGGTCCGGGCCAAACGTCGGGACGCGCCCGTCCTGCTCGGGATCGGGGCCCATTTCATCAAGGTGGGGCTTTCCCCCCTTCTTCTGCAGGGGCTGTCGAAACGGATCTTCGACTGCGTCGCGATGAACGGCGCGGGGGTGATTCACGACGTGGAGCTCGCCCTGGCGGGGAAGACATCGGAGGATGTGGATTCCCTGCTGGCGGACGGATCCTTCGGGATGGCCCGCGAAACGGCCCAGTTCATTCATTCCGCGCTGGCCTCCGGGGCCGGGGAGGGACTCGGCTTCGGGTCGGCCGTCGGGAAGGCCCTTGCCACGTCCCGCGCTCCCCACCGAGGTCGTTCCCTTCTTGCCGGGGCGTGGAAACGTGGGGTTCCCGTGACCGTCCACGTCTGCATCGGCGCGGACATCACGCACATGCACCCGGAGGCGGACGGCGCGTCGATGGGGGAGGCGTCGCTTCGGGATTTCCGCTCCTTCTGCGGACTGGTCGCACGCCTGCAGGGGGGGGTGTATCTCAACGTCGGGTCGGCCGTGGTCCTCCCGGAGGTCTTTCTCAAGGCCGTGTCGACCGCTCGGAACCTCGGGAAGCCCCTTTCCCGAATCACCACCGTGAACATGGATTTCCAGAAGCTGTACCGTCCGGATGTCAACGTCGTGTTGCGGCCCACACGGAACGGTGGAAAAGGATATCACCTGATCGGGCCGCACGAGATCCTCTTTCCCCTTCTCATGGCGGCGGTGGCGGAAAAACTCTGACGTGCCGGTCAGAGGGACGTTTCTTCCCCTGGGCTTAAGACGACCACCCGCGTCCCCGGGGCGGTTTTCTTCATCTCCGCGACGAACCGGTCCGCGTTCGGTTCCAGGATCGGAAACGTTCCGAAGTGCATCGGGATGACCGTCTTCGCCTTAAGCAGTTCCGCCGCCTTCGCCGCCTGCCTGTAATCCATCGTGAAAACCGATCCGATCGGCAGGAGTGCCACGTCGATGGGATACAGTTCGCCGATAATCCCCATCCCGGCGAAGATGCCCGTGTCCCCCGCGTGGTAAACGGTCAGGCCGGAGGGGGTCTGTATGACGTAACCCACGGGCGCGCCGAGCGTGCAGGAGTGTTTTGCCTCCGTCATGGTGAAGGAAAAGCCGTCGAGGACTACCGTACCCCCCACGTTCATCCCGATCCCGCCGTGCAGAAGCTGGGACTCGGGGATCCCCTTCGCCTTCAGGTCGCCGATCAGCTCGAAGATTCCGACCACGAGGGCCCCGGTCTGGCGGGCGAGCGCGGCGACGTCGGCCGCGTGGTCGAAGTGGTCGTGCGTGAGAAGCAGGAACTCCGCTTTCCTCACGTCCTCCGGCCCGGAGGGAGCGGTCGGGTTCCCCTGGAACCACGGGTCTACCAGGACGGTCTTGCCGGAGGGGTCCTGGAGGGAAAAACCGGAGTGGCCGAACCAGCGGATCTTGACACGCGGCATCGGAAACCTCCTTTCCGAAGATGGGCGGATCTGGCGTTTTTCTCCCTTATACAGGTGGGCGCATCGGGACGTAAAGGAAGAAATGATGCCTTTCCCTTCTTCCGCCGCCGTGTAAGATAAGACCTGAACGACGCCTCGCGCCGAAAGGGAGTCATGGCCGGATCCAAACGCCGGGGAGGAAACCCTCTGGTCCAGGTGGTAGTGCCCAACCG